>DATESI010000122.1:0-6160 GCA_035270905.1 Anaerovoracaceae bacterium | reverse complement strand
GCAAGGCCACTAATGTGGGAGTTTGTCGGTGGTAAGGTTGAGCATGGAGAAACGAGAGAGGAAGCCCTGGTTAGAGAATGTCAAGAGGAACTTGCCATTACGGTGCTTCCGAACAAAATTTTTATGGAGGTGGATCATGTTTATCCAGATATAACCATTCACTTAACATTATTTGATGCTACTATTGTAGAGGGAACACCAACATTGCTTGAACACAATGATATAAAATGGATAACAGTCGATGAAATTGAAAATTTTGTATTTTGCCCTGCAGATACAACGATTTTAGAAGAATTAAAATTAAGAGTTAGATAACCTACAAGGAGAAACTATCATGACGAATATTACCAAAGAAATGGAATCGCGCTTATTTGAGCTGCAGGACTTGAAGTATAAGGATTTTCAGTGCAAGCTGATGCCAACGGTGGATCCAGATACTGTTGTAGGTGTACGTACACCTGAGCTTAGGAAGCTGGGTAAGGAAATGGCAAAGAGAGATGATGTAGACGAATTTTTGAAGGAGTTGCCTCACAAATACTATGACATGAATAATGTTCATGGATTCATTATCGAAGCGGGTAAGGATTACAATCAGGTTATTGAAAGGCTTGAGGCGTTCTTGCCATATGTGGACAATTGGGCTACATGTGACCTTATGAGCCCGAAGATATTTAAGAAACATCTGCCGGAGCTTTATACTAAGATTAAGGAGTGGATTGCATCAAGTGAAACATATACCATTCGTTTTGGAATTGAGATGCTTATGAGTTTTTATTTGGATGAGAACTTCAAAGAGGAGTATCTTGAGCTTGTGGCAGGCGTGAAGTCGGCGGAATACTATGTTAACATGATGATTGCGTGGTATTTTGCGACGGCGTTAGCTAAGCAGTACGACAAGACTGTGCCTTACATAGAAAATCATCGCCTAGAGAAGTGGACCCACAACAAGGCAATCCAAAAATCAGTGGAAAGCTATAGAATTACTGATGAACAGAAGGCATATCTCAAGACCTTCAAGGTAAAATAGCTATGGCAAAATAATTTCATCAAGAAGGTCATCAACTTCACAACCAAGAGCCCGAGCGAGCCGAACTATTACGGTAACTTGGGCTTTATTTATGTCGTTTTGTCTTTGCTCATAAAGCTGTATCATTCGTAAGGATACACCAGACGCATTGGCAAGCTCCTTTTGGGTATAACCCCTTGCAAGGCGAATGAGTTTGAGTGGTGAGGGTGCTTCAGCAATGTTGCGAAGCAAAATGGAGTCAGCGATTTCAATGAATTTGCTATTGTCAGCCTCATGCAGAACATACATTGAGAGAACATTGGATACGGCAAGACCACTAGTGATTACTTTTTCAAAGTGCAAATCACGGTACCATTGATAGTAGGCCAAAATCCAGCCAGCCCAATATTCAGGGGTTTTGAAACCCTTGGGTTTCACATCTAATTTGGGGCGGAAGCCATGTGTGCAAAAAATTACCTCCGACGCCAATTCGAAGCCTGACATTCCAGACACATATTTTGGGCTGCCAATTTCAAATGCGGAGGCGATACCGGAGGATATAAACCATGAAAAGGATTCATCTGGGTTGTATCCACAATCATGCACCATGAAGTCTAACATGTCACCTAGGTTACACATTGCATCATTTAAGTATAATTCGCTGTATGCGTGGGTCGTCATTTTGCCACCTCCCTCTTAGTATATCTATAAGGAAAACTCCGTCGTCTTTGAAATCATTTCGTGCTTCGCGAAAGGCTCTGCGGGCACTCTCGTCTCGTGCAGCCCGCTTGGGATAATATATTTTGCGGTCAGCAGGAGTATTGCCAAGATAGGATAAATGGTCAAATGCTAGGTCAGAACGAAGGACAATCTGATTTCCCATATCTCCAAGGTACATGGCATCTGATAATTGAGATAGTGAAATCCCATTGTTCAAGAAAGAAGTTGCAAAAGAAAAGTATGAATCATCTGCCCGGTAACCCTTCACAGCATCGTATTTTTTATATTCAGGCATAAAGGTAGAAATAATATATTCGCGACCAAGAACAGCAGGACTACCTTCCAGCTTGAAGGTTCGATTCGCCAGCAAAATAGCGAGCCAATTCAATATATGATATTGACTGTCTGATAAGTCAAGCATATCAATATCATCCATATCGAGCATATATTCATTAACGTAACCGTCAGCTTGATCCGTGCACGACCATTCTTTTGCAAGCTCGATAGACTCCGTACAATAAAACCCTAACCCATAATCGTTATTTGGGTTACCAGCACCTAAGACGGGACGCTCTATTATTTTCTGAGAGCCATGGTATATTTTTATCTTCTTCATAGATACAACCTCCGAGTATCGTTATAACGATACATGTATTTGCTTATAATTATATCGTCGTAGCGATAGCTTGTCAAGGCGCATTTTTTTCGGCAAAAACATTGTACCAGAGTTCAATTATTGCTATAATATTAGTAACCATTTAAGAAGATATCGCAATGAAGCGGTAGACATAAAGGTGGATGTGCGAGAGAGGAAATTGAGATGTCGCTATCTACATATTTGAGCGAGCAGCTCAAGAAAATGGGAGCAGACATAGTAGGATTTGGAAAGCTTGAAGGATATGTTGGCGACGAGTACGCTGTTGGCATATCAGTAGGAGTGGCAGTACCTGTAGATATCGTTAAGGACTTGCTAGAGGCTCCGACCCTTGCCTATTACGAATACTACTACGAGGCTACCAAAAAACTTGATAAAATAGCAAAGACCTGTGAGGATTATCTTAGTTCAATGGGGTATACCACCTTTGCCCAGACCACGGATAGAAATTTTATCGGTGGAAGCGGTACCATTACGAGATTACCTCACAAGACTGTAGCCACATGCGCGGGGCTTGGTTGGATTGGCAAGAATGGGTTGCTTGTCACTCCTGAGTATGGCCCAGCTGTAAGACTTACATCAATTTTGACCCACGCTAAGCTGGACTGCGGAGAGCCTATTGAGGAGTCGAAGTGCGGAGACTGTACAATTTGCAGGGATGTGTGCCCGGGACAAGCAATTGAGGGCATATTGTGGGGCAAGGGACTTTATAACAAAAGGCTCATTGACATTGATAAATGCCATAGCACTCAGGTGAAGATAATGAAGGAGCAAACAGGCATAGAGGTTGACCTGTGCGGCAAATGCTTCGCATGCTGTCGATACACGCAAAAGTACATAAATAACCCATTGATAAAATAGAGCAAGCAGTTAAAAGATGCAAGGCTCTATTTTTTTGTGCCCTTGATACTGGCGATGTGCACCTTGATACTGGCAATATGCACCTTGGCACTGGCAATATGCACCTTGACGCTGGTCAATCCAAATCAAAAGCTTCGTATATCCTTGAGGTTAATTACGAACTGAAAGACGTAGCATATGAACATGCCAATAATATATCCATAAATATTGATGGATTTAATTGCAGTGAAAAACCGCAGACTAACAAGGAGAATAATCTGCTGTAGCAGGGAGTTTCTAAAGGAAATCTTCTCCTCGCCCATGCTGATAAGAATGCTGTTAGAGGTTGCAGCCATATACATGACAGGCACCAAAATGGCGGAAAGCTTAATCATTAGGCCTAGGTCGTCACGGCCATAAATGGCAACGCCTAATGCATCACCGTAGATAAGAAATATTATTCCTGTTACAAGGCCGATGAAGAGGGCGATACCCATAACCTTGATAATCAGTTTACGAGCGTAGTCACGGTTACCGGTGGTGATTATGGTAGAAAGTCTTGGAACCATAATCATAACCATGGAACTAATTATAATCATAGGGTATGACATGAGAGGGAGAACCATACCACGGAATTTCCCCAGACTTGCCAGGGCGTGCTTATAGGTGAAGCCGATACTTATGAGCCCCGACTTGACTATTACGGAGCAGAGTGCACCAGAAAACTCAAGGAGGCAGTTGGTAAGGCAAAGGGGAATAGCTCGCCGAACAATTTCCTTGATTGTCTGCTTGGCAAACTCCGAAGATATAGGGGTTTTGCCGGAGCCATTAAACCTAACCCCGCTACCCACTCCCGCCTTGGCGGGATTTTCTTTACGCCCCAAGACCTTGCGAGTATGGCAAGGGTTTGACAGCTTGGCGTACAGCAAAAGTAGCAGCACGCGGAGGGCCTCGCCGATGGAATAGCAAAAGTACACGAGGCTGATGGGGTGGAAGGCTGTCTGGTTGAGGAAGAGCTTGATGAGCAGGTAAAGTACGGGGAAGCGGAAGAGCTTCTCCGCCATGTTGATGAATGCGGGGATTTTGATTTTGTTGCGGCCTAGGAAGTAGCCCTTCAGCACGTTGGAGACGGACATGAGGATTGTAAGTGGGCAGGTGGCACGAATGGGGAATGCAAGGTTGATGTCTTTGAGAAAGAACTGGGCGATGAGGCCGGCGCTTGCAAACATGACAAAGGCAACGAAGGTTCCCCAAAGAAGGTTTGCTAGGGTTGCCACCTTGGCGGTGGCGGACATTTCTTCGTAGTTGCCGTAGTAATTCAGGCGTGAAATCATTTTGGACACGGTGATTACTATGCATTCTGTGATGAAGGACAGGAAGACGCAGTACACTGGACCCACCAGGCTCATGAGGCCGAGGCCCTCGGGACCGTAGATTTCGCTGCAGTATAGGTTAAAGGTAAAGTCAAGAAGCCCAATCAGCAGATTGGAGCAGACCAGGACTACCATATCGATTTTTAGCTTACTTACCATATTAGATAATATTGTTTGCTCTCGGGGTTTATGCTATAATGTTGGAGATATTGTTTTGGAATCTCAGGGTTCGGAACGAAATGATGAAACAGGAGAAGGAAATGTACGAAAAAGTAAGTGACTTTATTATTACAGAAAAAAACAACACAATTTTAGATACAGCTAGGGAGGTTAGGGATCTCCTTGCAACCAACGAGGCATGCGCAGGGCCAATGACTAAGGTCGGCGGTCTAATAAGGAAGCTTGAGGATAAGGATATGACTGTATCCATCATCGGACAGTTTAAACGAGGCAAGAGCACCCTGGCGAACAAGATACTTGAGGATGAAATCCTGCCGGTGGGTATAGTGCCAATCACCTCGGCGGTTACCCGCGTTAGATACGGCGAGAGAAGTGCCTCTGTTCACTTCCAAAACGGAGTGGTTGAAAGGATTCCCTTCGAGAAGCTTTCCCATTACATAAGTGAACAGGAAAACGGCAACAACAAGCTGGGGGTGGCGTCCGTTGAGCTTCGCACTCCCTCGAGGTTCCTAGAGGGCGGGTTGACATTCGTGGACACACCGGGGGTTGGCTCCTTTCATAAGCAAAATTCTGTGGTTGCGTACCATTACATGAAAGAAAGTGATGCAGTCATTTTCCTACTTTCTGTGGACAGCCCAATAAATGAAATAGAAATCGAGTTCTTGCGTAGTACCAGAGACTTCGCGGCTAAGTTTTATTTCGCAGTAAATAAAATAGATGTGGTGTCTGGGGACGATTTGGATGCATACGTTGGCTATTGTCGAAGCGTGCTGGGACAGTTGATGGAAACAGAGGATATCAAGATTTTCCCTGTAAGTGCCAAGACTGGAGAGGGCATTGATGCTCTTGAGGAGACTATCAAATCAGACTGTGTCAAGTTCGTGGGAGAAATTCTCGAAGAGTCTGCAGCCATGAAGCTGAAGGATATAATCAATACGACCCTGACTCAGCTAAACTTCTATTGGAAGGCTATGAACCTGCCATATCGTGAACTGGACGCTAAATTTGCTGCTGTCAAGGAGACAACTGACCTTCTCAAGAAGGAGGCAGCTAGCTACGAGGGCAACTTCGAAATTCATCTTAACGAAATCAAGATTAAGCTTTCTGAGAAGGTCTTAGAGCTTTTTGACATGGAATATCATTATGACATTGTAGAGCAGGATGATATTATCAAGGAACAGGCTAAGAACCATTTCCTTGAGCAGGTTGAGGCGTTGTGTGCTGACCTAGAGGCAACCCTAGATAGTATTCTTCTTTACCGTGAAGAGGATGCATACAAGGTTTATAGACGCATATATGACCTGAACAGTCTGACTAGTAGATTAAGAAGAATAAGGGACAAAGAATTATAGAATTACAGGATTAAAGACAAAATAAGAGCATTGA
>DATESI010000121.1:0-4595 GCA_035270905.1 Anaerovoracaceae bacterium | reverse complement strand
CGTCAAACTTCATGGCTCTAAGAACTTTTTGGGCGGCAGTTACCTGCCCCAGCCCTCCGTCCATAAAGATTACATCCGGAAGCTTGATAAACCCCGGGTCGCCGGCGGCTGCTCGCTTAAATCTTCGATAAAGCATTTCCTGCAAGCTGCCGTAGTCATCAGGGCCTTCGATGGTCCTAATTTTAAATCTTCGGTAATCCTTACGGATTGGCTTCATATCTTCAAAAACTACCATGGCACCTACGCTGTCAACGCCATTGGTGTTTGATATGTCGTAGGATTCCACACGGTACGCATGGTCAAAGGTACCCTCGCCCGAAAACCCGTCCGGGGCGGCTGCAGCTTCGCTGCCTCCCCAAGCTTCCGCGCCGCCCTCGGCCTTCCCTGAAGCCCTCGCTGTAGCATCTTCGCCCTCGGCCTTCCCAGAAGCCCTCGCTGTAGCACCCTCGCCCTCGGCCTTCCCACAAGCCCTCGCAATGACGCCCGCTACCGCCTTTCTAATGGCCTGCTGCCTTTCCCTGTTGCTTTCTGCTTTCACCGATAAGGTCTTGAGCAGCTCCTTAGTATCGTTTTGAGCAAGAGTAAGAAGTGCCTTCTTATCGCCCTTCTTCGGTGCAATAAGCCTAACGTGGTAGTCGCCGCGACTGATGAATTCCTCAATAAGCTCAGCCTCCTCAGGAAGCTCCTCCAGCAAAATTTCCTTAGGGGCTATGGCCCACTGGCTGTAATACTGCTTGATGAACTGTGCCGTCATTTCACTGCGGCTGTCCTCTTCCCCAGACTGAATTTGGAAGGTTTCACGCCCACTTAGCTTGCCCCCACGCACTGGAAACAGTACAACGAAGGAATTGTTCATATCCTTGACAGGAAGTATAATATCCATGTCCTTTTCACTGGTGAGAGTAACACGCTGAACCTCAGAAATAGCCTTAATCGAAGCGATGTAATCCCTGTAGGCTGCAGCCTCCTCGAAGTCCAGCTTCTCCGAGGCTGCCTTCATCTTCTCCTCAAGGCTCCTAATCAGCGGCCTGTCCTTGCCATCGAGAAACTCTATGGCCTTACCAATTGCATCACCATAAGAATCCTTACTAACCTGACCTGTGCAGATTCCCTTACATCTATTTATGTGATAATTAAGACACGGTCTATGTCCTGCTGGGAAGTTAACCATGCTGCACTGCTTGAGAGCATAGATATTCCCAAGTAGCTCCACTATGTTGTTTACCGCACCTGTATCACTATATGGACCAAAATATCTGCTGCCGTCCTTGGCAATAATTCTGGTCTTAAGTATCCTTGGATAATCCTCATTAACAGTCACCTTAATATAGGGATAGGTCTTATCGTCGCGAAGAAGCACATTATACTTAGGCATGTACTTCTTGATTAAATTGCACTCTAAAATAAGGGCTTCCATTTCCGTGCTACAGGTTATATATTCAAACTCTGCAATGTGGGAAACCAGTGCCCTTACCTTCGGATTGGACTTGGCGGCACTCTGAAAATATTGACGAACCCTATTCTTAAGAGAAATGGCCTTGCCAACATATATTACCTGTCCAAGTCTGTCCTTGTGCATATATACCCCCGGACAATCGGGGAGCTTTTTTAGATTTTCTTGTATATCGAACATTAAAATTTCCAATCTCTCAAAGTGTGATCCATGTCCCTCTTCTCTTGGGCCATAGCCATCTCCATAATTTTTTGCTGCCTGCGAAGCTTTCTCTTCTTGCGATTCTTAGCACGAAGAATAAGAACCGCCACAAGCAGTGACAGGATAATAAACAACACTATTCCTATAATAACCGCTACCTTGTTGGAAATCCCAATATATGATGTGAACCAACCCCTTGGCACATCCTCCTTTACAACTATATCAACAGAATTGGCAAGCTCCTCAGCAAGATAAATATCAAAGGATCCAACCTTGTCTCCCGCCTTAAGGGGTGCCTTGGCTTCGGTATCAAAATTAATCTTGGTGCTGATGAGAGAATCTGATGCCTCGTTTGGCAGATAAGCCACTGCGTTCTCCGCAAGATATGCCTTAACGCTGGTTTTTTCACCTAGCTTAATCTTTGCCTTTCCAACATATGTATTCTTCTTCTCTATTACCTTACCATTTACCTTGGCCTGCCCGTATTCAAGAAGACTGGCAAAATCAAGGTCACGACCCGACTGAGTGTCACCGAGAATTACAAGCAATAGCTTGAGCCCGTCTTTGTCATATCCCGCAACAACGCCGCAGTTATAAAAGTCCCAAAATCCTGTCTTGGCAGCATAAACTCCCTCATGTGCAGTGAACTTACGGTTGCCGTTCTTAAGGGCAACCTTCTTCTGCTTGTTGGTCTTGGCAACAGTGTACTTCTTGGTTTCCATGATTTTTAACACAGCATCGTTGGCAAATGCCGCCTTAATAATCTTCAGCATGTCAGCCGCCGTGGTATAATGCTTGGAATTAAGCCACCCATTGGGATTGACGAAGTTACTGCCAGTAGCTCCGATGTCCTCAGCAGTCTCATTCATCAGCTTGGAAAAGCTCTTAATGTCGCCTGACACAGCCTTGCCTAAGGCATAAGCCGCATCATTAGAAGAAATCAGTAGAGTATAGTGGAGTAAATCCTCTACAGAAAGCACTTCGCCCTCCACCAGGTTCTCGCCTTGTGCTGCTGTTTCTGCATCGATGGTTACCTTGTCCTCCAGCTTTAATTTTTGCACGGCAATAAGTGCAGTCAAAACCTTAGTGGTGCTGAATGGGTCTACTCGGGCATCCTTATTTTTCGAATAAAGGGTTTCACCCGTGTTTGAGCAATACATTATCCCGCTCCTTGCGTATATGGTTGGCCTGGTTGCCGTATCTGCATATACAGCCGAAATTTCGGGTACAGCAAAGACCCCTGCCATAAGTAAAATTGCAAGGGTAAGTCCAATCACCCTAAGGGTGAAATTTCCGTACTTATTCTGCTTCCGTCTGCTGTAATTCCATCTGTTGTTCATTATAGGCTACTTTCTTATATCCATATTTGAGTATCTTAACGGTATCGTTATATCTTTCGGGAATTGATGTTCCCATTACAACTGTGTAATATGTGTGTCCATCTATAAAGGCACCTGTTGTAAGGCAGCATTTGCCCCAGCTCCAGGTACCCGTCTTGCCACCGAATACTCCGTATTTCTTGTAGGAGTCCTTAACAAGGAAGCTGTCTGTAGTGTAAATCTTTCTCTTCTTGTGCTTATTGGTCTTAGGCATATAATACTTTTCCTTGCCTGCAATCTGTCTAATTGTAGGGTTGGACAGGGCAGCCTTGGTAATCAGCATAATATCGTAGGCCGTTGAATAATGTGCCTTCTTGTGCATTCCACTTGCGTTGACGAAGTTACTGTGTGTTGCACCGATTTCCTTTGCCTTTTGATTCATAAGTGCTGCGAATTTTTTTACACTGCCTGATGTTGCAATTGCAAGGTGATATGCAGCGTCATTTCCCGATGGGATAAGTGCCGCATGGAGCAAATCAATAATTCTCACCTGCTCACCTGTTCTGAATCCAACCAGTGTTTCGTCCTTCTCTGGCTTGTAATATGTGAGAGTCACAACCTTCTCAAGGTCCGGATTGTTCTCCACAGCTACAAGTGCCGTAAGCAGCTTAGTCATGCTGTATGGATACTGCACAGTATTTCGGTTTTTAGAATACAAGATTTGTCCTGTATCCGCACAATATACTATTGCAGATTTTCCCTGTACTGTAGGTCTCTTGGGCATTGTCAGCAGTTTAGGTGCTATGTTTATAGGAGGTTCTACAATCGTCTCCTCTGGCAAATAGGTTTCATAGCCATTTACCGTTTCGCCGAATGCACTCACCGTCATTGACATTGACAGAGCTAATGCCAACAGAATGGTCAATAATTTCCCAAATATACTATTTTTTTTGGTATTAGTCATTTGCAATTTCTCTCTTTATAGCATTTAATAATTCATCATATGTTTCATATGCAGGAAGCTCCGGATTATCCTTTTTTATTTGGTCCGTACTCTTAAATAGATATCCAGCTTTGCTTGCCTTAATCATTCCAAGGTCATTATAGCTATCACCACTTGCAATAGTGTCATAGCCTACAGATTGAAGTGCTCTAACTGTGGAATATTTGGAGTTTTCTATTCTCATCTTAAATCCAGTGATTTCTCCACTTGCAGCCACCTCTAGTGAATTGCAAAAGATTGTTGGCCAGCCCAGCTTCTTCATAAGTGGCTTAGCAAACTGTGTAAAGGTATCACTGATAATGATAACCTGAGTAAGGGAGCGAAGTTCATCCAAGAATTCCTTTGCCCCTGGTATTGGGTCAATCTTAGCAATAGTATCCTGTATCTCCTTAAGACCAAGACCATGCTCCTTAAGAACACCCAGTCTCCATGTCATTAGCTTGTCATAATCAGGCTCATCTCTTGTGGTTTTTTTAAGTTCAGGAATGCCACTTTCCTTTGCAAAGGCAATCCAAATTTCTGGTACCAAAACTCCCTCAAGATCCAAACATACAATATTCATATTTTCTTTTTTCCTTTCAAAATTCTTTTTCTTTTTTATCATTTGTTACACAAATAT
>DATESI010000120.1:0-8432 GCA_035270905.1 Anaerovoracaceae bacterium | reverse complement strand
AGCCCATCCTCTGGCGGCATAATCTTATCGGGAATTCTCCTTATTAATGGTACTGAGGGAACTGTAATTCAGCACTTTGCCGAAACCCTGTCTGATGAGCCTGCAGTCATAGCTGCTACCATAGAAACCCTTAAGGACGTTGATGCAGTCATTACCTATAATGGCCAGCATTTTGATATTCCATTTATGGAAAAACGAATGACGTCGTGTGAAATGAAGTATTCCGCCAAGGATTTGCCACTTTATAATTTGGATTTATATTTGGTGCTTAACGGTCATTCCCATCTTCGCGACTTCTTGCCTGATTTGAAGCAAAAGACCATAGAAATTTTTATGGGAATTGCAGCGGGGCGTGATGATGAAATCTCTGGTGGCGAAAGTGTCAGCTTCTATGCAAGCTATGAACGAAACCATGACCCAGATTTGGAAAAAAAGATTCTCTTACACAATTCAGATGATGTTGAGCAGCTATACAAGCTTCTACCGGTTATTACAAAGGCAGATTTTTATAAGGCTATGTATAAGATTGGCTTCCCTATTAAAAGTAGCAAACCAGAGTTTCCTGACACAGTTGTTAACAAGATTGTAATGGATTCCAAGGAGCTTGTGCTAAAAGGCAAGCAGAAGGGAAACCTTCTGGACTATCTGGCATTTGCAACAGAAGAAAATCCATATTCCGTTGCCTTCTCCAAGGACCTACGAGAATGGGAAATCAAGGTTCCTATCCAAAAGAAAATGGGTGCATTCATAGTCAATGCAGCAGCAATTTCACCTGACTATAAGGAACTATCTGTGTTCCCTACATATGAAAGTGGATTCCTGATTTTGAAGCTGGGACCTGATATGAATTATCAAGAAGCGATTGCCTTATCCAAGCTGGTCCTAAAGGCAGTTGAAAATAGAATTTAAGTATTTTAATTATGAATAATAAATTAGACAATTAAAAATGGGTAACAAAAAAGCGCGGTTCACATTCCGCACTTTTTCTTTTTTGAAAAAAAATAATGGGTAGTTATTTTCTTCCCTTACATAATACTTCCATATGACATTTTTATCTATCAAAATATAATGATTCTTTTGAGAAATTTATTAAAATAACATTATTTATTTGCTTATTATTATGCTATAATATAACAAAAGATAAAATTTTACACAAATTATAACAAATTCTTTCGATTTGCGTCGTATGTAAGGAGAATATCCATGAGAGCAGATAATGTCGCTATGAAGGACAATAAGTCCAAATCCTATCAAGCCCTAAAGAGCGGGCTGACTGCCCTTTCTAATTTAACACAAATTCCAATTACATTTTATGATAATGAAACGACTATCACCTGGCAGTGCCATGAACAAAAGAAAATATGTAATTGCTTCTCTTCCAATGCCGACTGTCATCCCGACTGTTTCAAGAATTTAAATTCAGCCATAAGAATTGCAACTCAGCTCAAGGAACCCTACATATTTCTTTGTGAAGCAGGCCTTGTAAAAATCGTATACCCTATAACCACAACCCAAGGCAGCGAGGGCTGCATTTTTCTCGGTCCTATCCCTATGGGCAAAAGTCGTGAGCTTGTTGTGAAGCACTTGTCTCAGGATCTCCCCCTCAATGAAAGCTCCAAGGTAAACATTGCATGCTACTTATCCCAGCTGCGTGTATATACTCCAGACGAAATCAGCTACGTCTACGAGCTCTTTCACGACGTTGTGAAGGCATCTCTACTTCCCGAGAAGCGACCGGGTCTCCTTTACCAAAACACCAAGTCATACCTAGCCTCTCAGAATATACAGAAGCAGCTTGATGATGCAACAACTACATATCCGTATCAGCTGGAGTCCGATTTGATTGAAGGAATCAAATCCGGCAACGAAAAAATGATAAAAAGTACCTTTAAGGACTTCTTTGATATCATATGTGCCATAGAGGCAGGCAACATGGCAAGTGTCAAAATCAGCCTTATGAGTATCTACGGGCAGGTGTCCAGACTAATTTCGGATTATAACTTTTCCGGAAGTGCAACAGTTCAATATCTTGATAGCCTTGAGGCACTAAACAGTGCCATGACCTATAAGGCGGCCTTTGATGTGTCCCTAGACTTGTTCTGCAGCATTTCTACCACCGTATCCCAAAAGAATCTTGGTGGTCATTCACCGATAATTGTCAAAGCGGTGAGATATATCAGTGAATACTACAGCGAAAACATTACTCTTGAGTCAACTGCCAAGCATATACATGTCAGTGCAGCATATCTATCCACTCTTTTCAAGCGTGAGATAGCCATGTCCTTCACCTCATACCTTTCGGAGCTTCGAATTCACCAAAGCCTAAAGCTGCTGACAGAAACCAATATCGACCTTACCACCGTAGCCTACACCGTTGGCTTCAACAGCCAAAGCTACTATGCCAAGGTCTTCAAGGAAAGCATGGGTGTAACGCCTAAGGAATACCGCAAGAGCAAGGGTAGATTAGAATAAATAACAATAATAAAGGATTACCACTAAGGCCGTCATTGACCTTCTGCATGGTAATCCTTTTTTGAAAAAACTTTCGTTAATCGGTTGTCTAGGTTAATAAATTCCTTAGTAGATAATCTGCTGGCGTACCTTCTCGTACATATATGTCGGTACGTTCTTGGCCTTACGGTTGCCTACTGCAAGTGGTGCAAGGTACCCAAGCTGAACGGTAGCCACACCTCTGCGATGCTTCATTACACTGGCATATTCGCTTACGCTTTCAATGCTTGAGGTCTTCAGGTAAGTAATCTGTTTCTTGAAGCCCCCGCCTGACAAGGATACGCAGATATCGTTGCCATAGATTCCTGCATTCTTGTATTGAAGTATAACAGAAATGATTGCATAAAGTGCAAATACTGCTCCCACTATCCACAGATAGCTTAGGAAGCTTACCATCACTGAGGCTATAATTGTTCCTGCAAGAACTATCATCGAAAAGATAAATCCAAAGTTAATAAAGAAGTATCTGAATGCCTTTGGCTCTGCCTTGACATGCTCCTCATGCTTGAAAATATCTGGCATGATTTCCTCAATAAAGGCAAGGTAATCACTTTCTTTGAGTATTGGACAAAGTATGGCCTGTTCCCCTGTGTCCTCGTCGTTGCCGTCCCCATAGCCAATAGCAAACACTCCAAGGGTCCCAAGCCCAAACATTCTCATAAGCATAGGCTGCTCATAGGAAAATCCGCTGATTTTCTTTTTCATAAGTGTATAGGTTTTCTTAGTAAAAAGTCCATATTCTATATGAATTGAGTCGCCTCTATCTGTAATTCGGAAGTTATAATATCTGATTACACTTCTTACAAGCCCAATCAAAAGCAAAATGATATAAAAGATTACAGCACCTATAGCTATAACCATTCCACCGCTTATTGCATCGATTAGGTTGATAAAAAATCTTTCGATTACGCTATCCTTCAAATCCAATATTTGTCCTATGGTTGCAGCTCCTGCACACAGCACTGAGAATGCCTGAAATGCAAGCAGCATCTTGGCTTGAAGGAGTCCCATAAGAACAATGTCCTTGCTCTCTATAAGATATTCCTTGCCGTAAGCTGTATTCATTATGGCGAAGGGTCCGCCGCCCCGGGTAACCACATTGCTCGCAACGTAAGGAGCCTCCTGCAAATGACTTTCGCCCTGGGGGTTTTCTCCTGCGGCATTGAAGCCATCGAGCCCGCGAATAATGCCCTTGCCTAGAAGTGCCCTGACCTGAACTGCATCCTCTTGCTTAAGGGTCATGTTGACCTTGGTTGCACTGTTGGATGCATCGATATTGCTGGCGTTGTCTATCTTGATTTTGTAAACCTTGAAAATCTGCTGCAAAATGTTTTAACTAAAGTCTACGGTTGTGATGGTTGCAACGGGGATTTCAAGTTTTTTCTTGGTGAGCCAGCCACTCTCGATGAACAGCTTCTCGTTATCGATTGAATAGTATGTGCACAGATAGCTGACGACTCTTGCGATTGGTCCGAAGAGCACTATCACAAGCACCGGTGCATTTTGGAACACTGCCACCATATCGCCGCTGAGAAGAGCCACAATTATGGTAATTACCATCAGTCCGAAGTCCTTGAAGAAGTGGTCGAATATGTATAAAGCGTGCCCTCGTTTTGGTCCGAATTTCATGTTCTACAGCACTCCCTTCTCGGCAATTCTTGTATAAAGTCTTGCCTTGAGGTTTTCGCTGATGGCATCTGCAACGTCCTTGGTCAGTCCTTCGATTGCAAAAGAGCCGCTGGCAAGTGACATCTCAACCTTATATAATCCCAGCTTCCTGTTGATGGGTCCCTGTGCAACTGAAATGTTCTGTATTCTTATAATCGGAATGATAGTCTTGGTGACGAAAAAGATTCCGTGAACAATTTCTACCTTATCCTCTGTAACGCAATATTTCCATTGCTTGTATTCGATAATTGGGTAAATGATAAGTCCCACAATTTTGTACAGTACGAAAGCACCACATCCCCCGATGGCAAGGTATCCTACCCATTCTGCCACATCATCTGCATTGATAATTACTATGATTAGTACAACGTACAAGATAATCATAACCGCAAGGGATATCGCCCTTCCTATTCTCCAGCTGGTTATTGCCTTTTTGTCTAGTATCTCGTAATCCATAATTCCTCCTGTGTTTTGATCTTCAAAAAAACTCACATGGGGAAATTATACATCAAAATACGCTTTAGTACAATAGACTAGTATTGAGAAAATGTAAAATGTCTGGGTTGAGACAATGGTAAGGCCCTGTACCGAGGCAAGAATAAAACCCTGCGTTGAGAAAATTTCAAAAGCCGGCCCTTGTGAAGTCACAATCGCCGGCTCTTTCGCTATTTTATTATATTTTACTCTATGGGTACGCTGTTGTAATATAACTCATCTGGACAAATATCTTGTCCTTTGTTCCATGAAATACTTATTCCGTCAGCCTTAACGCTATTGAATACCCCAAGGTCCTTCAATTCACCGTAATAATCACCTTTAATATAGGGTGAAACATAAATATTCGTGATTTGTGCTTCACACTGCTTATTTGGTGGTTACAGACTTGGCATTGCTCCATGGTCCATATATTTTTTCACCACAGGATTTCTTGTAGGCACGGATTCGCACATGGTATTTGGCGCCCTTGTCAAGTGATTTGATTACCTTGCTGGTGGTTTTGGAGCTACCAACCGTCTTGGTTTCAACTCCACCCTTGAAGGTGGAAGACTTGCAGTAGGCAATTTCATAGCCGGAACATTTGCTGTCCCGTGACCAAGTAAGGGTTATATTGCCTGCACGCTTTGAAGCTGCAGACTCTAAAGACACCTTGGTTGGTTTCACTACAATGAAAACAGAAAGGGTTGCCTTTTCATATTCCTTGGTTACAAGTGCTGTAATTACAATTTCAACCTTACCCTCACCCTTGATTTTGGCAAGACCATTATACTTGTCGATGGACACAACGGATGGGCTCTTGGACTTAAAGGTGAAAGGACTATCAACTGTGTTCTTAACCTGAAGGACAAAGTCAAGATCACCGAAGGACTTTTCATAGAGCTCCTTGCCTGTCAAAACCTGTGATGCCTTCGGGACAAACTTTGCAACGTAAGTTGCATTTTTCTTTGGAATGCTATACATGGTTACAGTCTCGACCACAGAGTAGCGTGAGACCCCGTAAATTGCCTTTAGAGCAGCTTTGGTTAGGGTTTTGTACTTGTCTCTGGTGTAATTCTTAAGCTCCGGATTATCAAAGGACTTGACATAATCGTAATAAATAATTCCCTTTGATGTCAGCTTGATTACATCCATGTTGCATGATGTGATGGAATACTTCTTGCCCGCTGCACTGTACAGTCCCGCAAAGGTGTAGCCTTCGTCTGGAATGGCAATGATTTTGCGTGTCAGTGCCTTGGACCACTTGTATTCTCTCCCGCTGGAAATATAGCAGTCAGAGTTGTAGCCGCCATCAAGTCCATAGTTTAGAAAGAAGTCCCCAATCTGCCCATAATCCCAGTAGAGCTGACCGTGAGTTGAACAGCCAGTAAAGGACACATTGTATGTGACAAGGTCCTTAATGCCCGAGGCACCGTAGCTTTGGAATGGAATCGCCATCATTAGGCTCACCATTAATACAATAACTAATAATCTCTTTTTCATAATTTTACCTCCCTTTGTAATGTAAAAAAATACGCCCGATGTCAGTTGTTGACATTAGGCGTATTGACATTATATTACATCGTCAAGGAGAATGCAATAGGTTTTTTAATTTTTTTTGGCTTTTCGAGGCACTGGAATAATATATTTTACCCGTTTTCCCTATCTCAAAACTGATTCTTTCAAGAACATTTCCCTCATCATCGGTTACTTTCAAATCTCTTAGATCGATGACATCACCACTTTTATCCATGAGAAATGCAAAGAAGATTATTGCTATCACAATGCCTCCTATAATCTCTTTCTTATCATCTAAAGTAAACGCTCTGCCAATTCTATGAGTTCTTTCCTTTTTTGCTCTGTTGTCATAGCATCAAAGCTTTCTGAATGAATGGTCCCTGATATGGCATAAAGAAATTGTCCTGCTAGTATATCCATGGGTACATCACGTGTACACCCTATTTTTTCAATCAGTTTAATAACTGAAGGCTTCAGTTCTGAGATGGTCCTTGCTGACATTGCGTACTGTATAGTCCAATGCATGTTGTTGGATATGGCATGATATTTTTGCATGCTCATCTCATAATGCTCTAAAAATTTCACACTAAATTGTTTTATTGTTTGACACTCTTCAACATACTCCTCAAAGAGTATTCTATAGTCCTTGAAGAATTTTTCTACAACCATTTGAAACAATTCTTCCTTGGATTTGAAGTAATGATAAAACATTCCGATTTCTCCACCTACACGGTCGAGAATCATACGAACAGAAGTAGTCTCATATCCCTTTTCAAAGAACAACTCCATAGCGGCTCCTATGATTTCGTCTCTCTTGCCGCCTTCCAGTACTGCCTTTCTTGCCATTTTAACTCACCCTTTCTATCCAGTCTGCAATTACATCAAGCACTAGCTTAGAATTTCCTATTTGACAATGATGATCAGCATGTTCAGCTTTGGTAAATAGTCTGCTTTCTACTGTCCTTGCATTTTTTAGAGCCTCAATCTGATCTTTCAAATAAACTGTATATATATCCTTTTCACCTGCAAGCACAAGGGTATCCTGTGTTATGAGCCTCGATATGTCCCTAGTGTTATATTGCTTAATGTGATTAAAGTATTCGCAGGGCGTACCGATTCCTTCGTAAATGAAATACCCTTGTTCCAAAAGCCAATTAGTAAAATATATATTTTCTAAACGCTTATTGACAGGCTTCCATAGGATGTTTTTAGGATGAAGGGTTAAGTAATCAAAAATCCTTCCCTTTTTCTCTCCCATGCGGGCTCTAAGAGAACCGTAAAAGTCATAAATAAGGTCAAACATAACCAATCGTTTTACCCTTTTTTCATATGCTGCGGCTCTAGTGGCAAGATAACCACCGAGAGATATTCCAATGAGTGTAACATCGTCTAGCTTATAATAATCAAGCACGGTACTGACACAATGCTCCCACTGTGGAGTCATCTTAATGTTGCACCTGTAAAGAACCTCCCCTTGCCCTGGTCCTTCAAACATATAAACATCATATCCTGCCTCGAATAAGTAAAATACATATGTCAAAAATTCCTGCACAAAGCTGTCATATCCACCATGCATTACTATTGTTCCCTTAGATAGTTCCACATGCTTCATGTAATACGCTGGCAAATATCCTGTTTGGAAAGGGATTCTTTCATAGTGCAAATTCGGTATTTCTGCATACACCTTTTCATATGCATCAAAGCATTTTTCGTAAAGCACGGTCTTCAGTAGACGGCCTTCATTGTCCCTATCATTTCCCAACGTGTAAAACTGAGCGGCACGATAGCAAATTGCACATTTTTTCATATCATTGCTCTGTCTGGCTTCCTCCGCAAGTCCAAGGAATAATTCAATCCATGATTCAAAGTTTGTTACCTGCCCGCCTATATCCATTAGCTCATCATATCCAAGTACACCGGAAGAATAAAAACGGTTTAATTGGAAGTTAAGTCCTTCATCTTTATTAAATTCATGAAATCCAACAGGAAAATTCGTTTTCATTTTTTTTTACCTCGCATAAACAGAATATTGTTCTGTTTATATTTATATCACCTTACGGATTAGATGTCAATAATAAAAAGAATCTCGTTCTGTTTATTGTAACGAAGTTATAATTTCATCAAATTGGGTAAATATAGACTAAAGTTAAGAAGAAAAGGAAATAGATTAGGTATGAACGAGATAACAAAAATAGTAATAGGATTGGCACTTCCTTTCCTGGGAACAACTCTAGGTGCCGCAATGGTGTTTTTCTTAAAGA
>DATESI010000119.1:0-8338 GCA_035270905.1 Anaerovoracaceae bacterium | reverse complement strand
TTACGAACTAATGTTGACTAAAAAAACTGATGTGATAAAGTTAAATTATAAAGAAATACATCTCAAAACCAGGAGGATAATTAATGAAAAAGGTAGCAATTATTATGGGAAGCGACAGCGATTTACCCGTAGTTGAAAAAGCAATAAATACTTTGGACAAATTTGGTGTGCCATATGAGGTTCATGTCTATTCAGCACATAGGACCCCGGCAGAAACCAAGGCATTTACTGAGAGTGCAAGAGCTAAGGGTTTCGGTGTAATCATCGGGGCAGCGGGCAAGGCAGCCCACCTTGCAGGAGCCATTGCAGCCAATACAACTTTGCCTGTAATCGGACTTCCTATTAAGTCATCAACCCTTGACGGACTTGATGCACTTCTTTCTACAGTGCAGATGCCAGGTGGAATACCAGTTGCAACTGTTGCAATCGACGGAGCGGAGAATGCAGGACTTCTTGCAGTTCAAATCCTCGCAGTAGAGGATGCAGACCTTGCAGCTAAACTTGACCTTCAAAGGAAGGAAGCAGCAGCCAAAGTGCTTGAAAAGAATAAAAATATTGAAGCAAAATATAACAAATAAAAGCCCTGAGGGCATAATTCCATTTTAACTAAGTTTATATGTGAAAGGTAAGGTAACAGTCATGGAAAAAAGAGAACAATTATACGAGGGTAAAGCTAAGAAGGTATATGCAACAGATGATGCTAATCTTTGCATAGTAGATTATAAGGATGATGCAACTGCATTCAACGGTGCCAAGAAGGGCACTATTATGGGTAAAGGTGTTATTAACAACCGTGTTACAAACCATTTGATGCAGATGCTAGAAAAGGAAGGAATTCCGACTCACTTCGTTGAGGAGATTTCCGAAAGAGAAACAATCGTTAAAAAGGTTGAAATCGTTCCACTTGAGGTTATCGTAAGAAACGTTGCTGCAGGCTCACTTGCGAAACGTCTTGGACTTGAGGAGGGAACTCCGATGAAAAAGACAGTAATCGAGTATTGCTATAAGTGTGACGAGCTTGATGATCCTATGGTAAACGAATACCACATTATGGCCATGGAGTATGCAACTAAGGAAGAACTTGATATTATCGCAAAGTATGCATTGAAAATCAATGAAGTGCTTTGTGCATACCTTAAGGACGTTAACGTAGATTTAATCGACTTCAAGCTTGAGTTTGGAAGAACACCTGAGGGCACAATTGTACTTGCTGATGAAATTTCACCTGACACATGCAGACTTTGGGATTCCAAGACACATGAAAAGCTTGACAAGGATAGATTTAGAAGAGATTTGGGCGGCGTAGAAGATGCTTACCACGAGATTTTGAAGCGTTTATTAGGAGAGTAAGAATGAGTAGTTTAAGAGAGGAATGCGGCGTATTCGGCGTATATAGCCAGAAAACACAGAGCGTTGCCAGCACAACATATTATGGACTGTTTTCCCTTCAGCATAGAGGCCAGGAAAGCTGCGGAATCGTAGTTAATGATGACGGCATCTTCACAAGCTTCAAGGATTCAGGGCTTGTAAATGATGTGTTCACACCAGAGGCTATCAAGAGCCTTGGACTTGGCAACATGGCAGTAGGTCATGTAAGATATGGAACAACAGGAAGTAACGACAGACTTAATTCACAGCCAATCGTTGTGAATCATATTAAGGGAAGAATGGCCCTTGCACATAACGGCAATTTGGTTAATTCCTTTGAGCTTAGAGAAGAACTGGAGCTTGAGGGTTCAATCTTCCATACAACAAGCGATACAGAGGTTATATCATACATAATTACTAAGGAGAGAATCAGCACAGATTCAATTGAGCAGGCAATCAACCAGGCAATGAACAGAATTAAGGGTGCATATTCACTTGTAATCATGTCACCATCCAAGCTTATTGCTGTTCGTGATGAAAGTGGATTTAGACCTCTTTGCTATGGTCAGAGAGAAGACGGCACATATATTATTGCATCGGAAACATGTGCACTTGATTCTGTTGGAGCTAAGTACATCAGAGATGTAGATCCAGGAGAAATCGTTGTATTTGATAAGGATGGAGTTCGCTCCATTAGAGACCACTGCGATAAGGCTCCACATAAGATTTGTATTTTTGAATACATCTACTTTGCTAGACCTGACTCTGTTATCGAGGGTACAAGTGTTCATGAGGCTAGAGTTAGAGCGGGTGCATGCCTTGCAATGGAACATCCTGTACAGGCTGACGTTGTTATCGGTGTTCCTGATTCAGGACTTGATGCAGCAATTGGATATAGCAGACAGTCAGGTATACCATACGGCATCGGATTTATTAAGAATAAGTACATTGGTAGAACCTTCATTGCTCCTGGTCAGGAGGCAAGAGAGGACAGAGTTAGAATTAAGCTTAATGTACTTCAAAATACAGTTAAGGACAAGCGAGTAGTTCTAATCGATGACTCAATCGTTAGAGGAACTACCTGTGCAAGAATTATAAGGCTTCTTCGTGAAGCAGGAGCCAAGGAAGTTCACATGAGGTCCTCAGCACCAGCATTTACGAACCCTTGTTACTACGGAACTGACATTGATTCAAGAGAAAACCTGATTGCGTGCAACCACACTCTTGCAGAAATCGAAAAGATTATCGACGTAGACAGTCTTGGATATTTGGATATTAACCATCTTAATATGCTGGTTGGTAGCAAACCTGGCGAGGGCTATTGTCATGCCTGCTTTAGCGGCGAGTATGCAACAGAAATACCCAAGGACACAGGCAAAAATAGATTTGAAAAAAAGCTGAGTGAAAAGAAATAGCCTATGTAAGGTGAATCTGTATGATAGAATTGAGAGGTAAATATGAGTAAAAGTTTTAGTGAGAGCTACAAGGCGGCAGGTGTTGACATTACAGCAGGATATAAGGCTGTTGAACTTATGAAAGAGCATGTTGCCAAGACAATGATGTTCGGCAACACATCAGAGGTTGGCGGCTTCGGCGGACTATTTGAACTTGATATTAAAAATATAAAAGAGCCGGTATTAGTAAGCGGCACCGATGGCGTTGGAACCAAACTAAAGATGGCGTTCCTTATGGACAAACATGATACAGTTGGTATCGACTGCGTTGCAATGTGCGTTAATGACATCATCTGCGTTGGAGCTAAGCCACTGTTCTTCCTCGATTATATAGCTGTTGGTAAGAACTATCCCGAGAAGGTTGCCCAGATAGTAAAGGGCGTTGCAGAGGGCTGCATTCAGTCTGAATCTGCACTTATCGGCGGAGAAACTGCAGAAATGCCGGGCTTTTATCCTGAAGATGAATATGACCTTGCAGGCTTTTCTGTTGGCGTTGTGGACAAATCCAAGGTTCTTAAGAAGGACACAATAGAAGAAGGGGACATCATTATCGGGATTCCATCTTCTGGAGTACATTCCAACGGATTTTCCCTTGTAAGAAAGGCTCTTGATGTAGAAAACCGTGACATCAAGAAACCTATGGCCGAGCTTGGTGGTAAGTCAATCGGCGAGGCTTTGCTTACTCCGACTAAGATTTACGTTAAGCCCATGCTTAAACTTTTCGAAGAGGTTACAGTTAAATCCGTTGCACATATTACAGGTGGTGGGTTCTATGAGAACATTCCAAGAAGCTTGCCAAAGGGTATGGGCGTTGAAATCGAGAGAAAGAATGTAAAGGTTCTCCCAATCTTTGATTTAATTGCGAGAGAAGGCAATATTCCTGAGCGTGATATGTTCAACACCTTCAACATGGGTGTTGGAATGACAGCAATCGTAGCACCTTCAGACGCGGAAAAAGCACTTGCAGTGCTTAAGGCTGCAGGCGAAGATGCATATATCCTAGGCAAGACCGTGAAATCCGAAGATGGAGTAAAGATATTATAGATTGCGTAGTAATTTCTGCGTTAGGCAAGGCGCGTGAGCGGCGAGGAACAGAGTGTACATATAGTACATGAGTACCGCAGCACGCGAGCAGCAACGCAGGATAACACAGAAAGGACAAGCAATGAAAAAGAGAATTGCAGTATTCGTTTCAGGCGGCGGCACCAACCTGCAAGCCCTGATAGATGCTTCAAAAAACGGAATAATCAAAAGCGGAGAAATTGTCCTTGTGGTTTCCAATAACAAGGACGCATATGCTCTTACTCGTGCAGAATCAAACAATATCGAAAGCTTGGTGTACTCTGAGGAGTCTGCGTTACTCACAGAGCTTCGCAAAAGAGATATAGATTTAATTGTTCTTGCAGGATTTCTCAAGATTCTTAGCAAGGACTTTATTAGAAGTTACGAAAACCGAATCATCAATATTCACCCGGCGCTGATACCGTCATTTTGTGGTAAGGGCTATTACGGACTTAAGGTTCACGAAAAGGCCTTGGAATACGGAGTGAAGGTAACAGGTGCGACAGTTCACTTTGTAAACGAAATACCCGACGGTGGCAAGATAATAAGTCAGAAGGCCGTTGATGTTCTTGATGGCGACACGCCGGAGGCTTTGCAAAGAAGGGTAATGGAACAGGCTGAGTGGAAGATTCTGCCTAGAGCAGTAGAAATGGTTTGCCAAAGGCTGTAATATATGGTATTTGAGACAGTTTGACATTGGATTTGCAATGAAATGTGTAAGTAGGGAAGGAGATCCAGCATGGACGCTTATGAAATCAAGAAAATAGGTAAGGTTATCAAAGGTAACTCGTATGTAGGCAGAGGTATTGTAATTGGTAAAACTGCAGATAATTCTAAGGCTGCCAGTGCATACTTTATTATGGGTAGAAGCGAAAACAGTCGCAACCGAATCTTCGTTGAGGAGGACCGTGATGTTATGATTAAGCCCTTTGATGAAGCCAAGGTTGAGGATCCATCACTGATAATATATTATCCTATGAGACATCTGACGGACAAGCTTATTGTCACTAACGGTGATCAGACGGATACTATTTTTAGATTTATAGACAACGGTGACACCTTCGAAGAAGCACTGAGAAGCAGAAGGTTTGAGCCTGATAGTCCAAATTGGACTCCAAGAATAAGCGGAATAATCGACTTTGATGATGCCTTCCTTGATAGATCAACCAAGGGGGACTTCTCATATATTATGAGTATTCTCAAGAGTGCTGACAGTAAGGGAACAGATTGCAACCGATTCTTCTTTGAATATGAATCCAAGCGTGGGGTAGGCCACTTCATCCACACATATATGGAGGATGGCAATCCACTACCTACATTTACTGGTGAGCCAATTAGAGTTGAAATACCAAATGATATTGATGAATTGACTAATGATATTTGGAATAACCTTGATAAGGATAACAAAATTTCACTTTACGTAAGGTATATTGACCTTGAGACAGGTGAAGAAACTAATAGATTGATAAACAAAAATAAGTAATGCAATTATCTCTGCAAGCATGGCAAGGCTTGCATGGCAGAATAACAGGAAGGTAAGTTATGAAAGAATTTCAGTTAAAATACGGGTGCAACCCAAACCAAATACCCGCAAGGATTTTCATGTCTGATGATGCAAACAGGGAAAGCCTGCCACTCAAAATACTAAATGGCAGACCGGGCTACATTAACTTTCTTGATGCTCTCAATAGCTGGCAATTAGTTAAGGAAATTAAGGACAGCCTAGGAATGGCGGCAGCCACTTCCTTTAAGCATGTAAGCCCTACATCCGCCGCAGTTGGTATTCCAATGAGTGAAGCCTTGAAGAAAGCTTGCTTTGTTGATGATATTGATGGTCTTGATGCATCACCTATTGCTACGGCATATGCAAGAGCCCGCGGAACGGACAGAATGTCATCCTTTGGGGATTTTATTGCACTCAGCGATGTTTGTGATGTGACTACTGCTATGATTATCAAACGTGAGGTGTCAGACGGCATAATTGCACCAGGTTTTGAACCGGAGGCTTTTGAAATTTTGAAGGCGAAGAAGAAGGGAAACTATGCTATAATTGAGATAGACCCTGACTATGTTCCTGCAGAGCTGGAGCGCAAGCAGGTCTTTGGAATTACCTTCGAGCAGAAGAAGAACGACGTGCTTATCACCAAGGAAATGCTTGATAATATTGTAACTGAGAATAAGGTTCTAACTGAGGAGGCCAAGCGTGACTTGATAATCGCACTTATTACCTTGAAATATACACAGTCAAATTCTGTTGCCCTTGCTGAAGGTGGCCAAACTATCGGCGTTGGGGCAGGGCAGCAGTCCAGAATACATTGCACTCGTCTTGCGGCTGGTAAGGCTGATATCTGGCATCTTCGCCAGCACGAAAAGGTTATTAATCTTCCTTTCCTTGATAGTATTGCAAGACCGACAAGGGATAACACCATCGACACATATATTTCGAGGGACTACATGGAGGTTTTAGCAGACGGTGTTTGGGAGACCCTGTTCAGCGAGAGGCCTGCGCCTTTCCTTGAGGAGGAGCAGCTTGAATATCTTGCAGGCATTAAGGGAGTATCCCTTGCAAGTGACGCATTTTTCCCATTTGGAGACAACATTGAACGTGGCCATAAGAGCGGCGTTTCATATATTGCTGAGCCGGGGGGTTCGGTACGTGATGATAATGTAATCGACGTATGTAATAAGTATGGAATTGTAACAGCCTTTACTGGACTTAGACTTTTCCATCACTAGGTTACTTGATATGATTTGCTTTGGCGATTTTGAGTCCAATGCAAACCATGAAAAGAAATGAGGTTTAGGATGAAAATACTGGTTGTAGGCGGTGGCGGCAGAGAGCATGCCATCATTAAAAAGATTAAAGAAAGTCCTCTTGTTACAGAAATTTACGCTCTTCCTGGCAATGGGGGTATTGCCCGTGATGCCAAATGCGTAGACATTGGTGCCAAAGATATTGATAAAATTGCTTACTTCGTTAAGGATAACAAGGTTGACTTTGCAATCGTTGCACCGGATGACCCTCTTGTACTGGGTCTTGTTGATGTTCTTGAAGAAATGGGAATTCCATGCTTCGGACCGAACAAGGCGGCAGCAATTATCGAGGGCAGCAAGGTGTTTTCCAAGGACTTGATGAAAAAATACGGTATTCCTACAGCCGAATATGAGACTTTTATTGACATGAAGGCAGCACTTACATACCTTGAAACTGCCAAAATCCCTGTTGTAATCAAGGCTGACGGTCTTGCTCTTGGCAAGGGTGTTATTATTGCTGAGTCTCTTGACGAGGCCAAGAGGGCAGTTAAGTCCATGATGGAGGACAAGGTTTTTGGCGAAAGTGGAAGCCAAATTGTAATCGAAGAATTCTTGACAGGTCCGGAGGTTTCAGTCCTTTCATTTACAGACGGCAAAACGCTAATTCCGATGGTTTCGTCTATGGATCATAAGCGTGCCTACGACGGAGACAAGGGTCCAAACACCGGCGGAATGGGAACAATTGCACCTAACCCGTATTACACAAAGGAAGTTGCTGACCGTGCAATGAAGGAAATCTTCCTTCCGACCATGGAGGCAATGAACAAAGAAGGCAGAACCTTCAAGGGATGCCTGTACTTTGGACTTATGATTACAGCTGATGGCCCTAAGGTAATCGAATACAACTGCAGATTTGGCGATCCCGAAACCCAGGTTGTACTGCCACTTCTAGACAGCGATTTGATGGAAATAATGATGCATGTACAAAAGGGCACCCTTGCAGATGCCACGGTTGATTTTGCCAATGATTCGGCATGCTGCGTTGTTATGGCATCCAAGGGCTACCCGGTTAGCTATGAAAAGGGCTTCAAAATCACCGCAACGGGAGATGCAGGCCTTGTGTACGTTGCTGGGGCTAGGATAGAAGATGGATACCTCTTTACAAACGGCGGCAGAGTGCTGGGAGTAACAGAAAGAGGGGCAACACTTAAGGAAGCAATTGATAAGGCATATAAGGCAGTGAAAGGTATCAACTTTGAAAATGCATATTATAGAAACGATATAGGTAAAAAGGCACTCGAGGCGTTGGAGGAAAAATAATGGTTTACAGAATTTATGTGGAAAAGAAGAATGAGTTTGCAAATGAAGCAAAATCACTAAAAAATGATATTGTGAAGCTGCTTCAAATTAATGGCTTAAAGGATATTCGTATCGTCAACAGATATGATGTAGAAAATCTTGATAAGGAACTGTTCGATTACGCTGTTAATACAGTATTTGCAGAGCCACAGGTTGACATTGCCCAGGAAAAGCTTGATTTGAGTGATGCAGACTATGTTTTCGCTGTTGAATATCTTCCAGGACAGTTTGACCAGAGAGCCAATTCTGCGGCTGAATGTATTCAAATAATTTCAAAGGGTGAAAGGCCAGATGTTAAGACAGCCAAGGTTTACATGCTTTATGGCGCATTATCAGATGAT
>DATESI010000118.1:0-2463 GCA_035270905.1 Anaerovoracaceae bacterium | reverse complement strand
GCTATATTGATTTAATTCTAATATAGGCAAAACTTTTTAATAGATGACCAAGGAAAATCTGGACATAGCATATTTCATTTCCTTCTGTATAGAGCAGTACAAGAATGAAAAAGGGATCAGCGGTAGCGAGGCGATGGCTTTGTTGTCAGAGTATGGCGTGCTGGAATACCTGTCGGAGCATTGGGAGATATTACATACGCAGAGTCGTCAGTGGATCATCGAAGATATTGATGAATTTATAAGAACGAGAAAGGGAGAGTAGGTATGAAAATCTATCATGGCAGTATAGAGAAGGTTGCGAATCCGGAGATCCGAGACTCAAACCGCACCCTTGACTACGGTCGAGGTTTCTATACTACTACTTCTTACGAACAGGCGGAGTCTTGGGTAAGACGTAGAATGGGCGAGAAAAAGGTCTCACTTGGTTATGTGTGCGTATATGAGTTTGATGAAGCAGCGTTGCATAATCTGAAGGCTCTTGTGTTTGAGACTCCTACGGATGAGTGGGTTGATTTCGTAATGCAGAATCGTACCCAGAAAGGTTTTGTACATGAATACGACCTCGTATATGGTCCGGTGGCAAACGATAAGGTATATGCAGCATTTGCATTGTACGAAGGCGGTTTGATAGATAAGACGACTTTGATTTCCGAGCTTAAGACCTACATGTTGGTGGATCAGTATCTGTTCCATACATCTGAGGCCCTTGAATATATTAAGTTTGTAGAGGCAAAGGAGATTGTGTTATGAATTTGACGATTACTCAACAGAACGTCCATCTTCTGCTTCCATCCAAAATAAGTTGGATGGCAAATATGCTTGCAGAGGATAATGGCATCAGCATAGTCGAGGCAATGAAGATCCTTTACTCTTCTGAACTATATGCAAGGTTAGAGAATGAATCTACAAAGGCATGGCATCTCGGTCCAGTAGCATTATACCAAGATTTTAAAGCCGAAAGATAAATCCGAATTAACTTGCACAATCCAAATAAAGATGCCTTATTTGCACTCGAAGCAAGAGTTCTTTGACAGCAGATGACAGAAGGGCAAAAGTACCCGATGACTACTCGAGTAGTCATGATGTCTAAACCGACAATAAGTCAGCTCTGGCCTTTCAGCTTGCAAGGGCCCCACCGGCGAGGTGCAAGGGATGTCGGAACGAAGTGACGAAATCCCTCCTCATAAAACAATTGGACCGAATTCTAGACCAAATTCTGCATCATTTGATTCGATAGAGTCTTAAATGCTTTTTCTGTGGGTCTAAAAAAGACAGAGACAATGCTCTTTGGCATTGCCTCTGCTATAAACACCGAGGGGAAGTAGACAACCGTTAGTGGTTAAGTCCTATCATCTTATAGAGCCTCCCTATTGCATCTATAAGATAAAACAGAACCTTCGCAATCCTGCCGATGATTTGACACCTGCGTGTCCTATCGTTGGCAGTTTTTGTGGCGCCGACTTCGATACGAAGTTTCACCAGGAGCAAAAGCCTTGTTTTCATAATAATGGGTGTTTAGCAACATTGCTTTGAGTTATGAATGATGTAAAACAAGCTGTGGCTCCCTTTGAAGTACGTCCCTCGGCTTATGTTTCCTTGTTTTTGGGGATAAGAAAAGGCATTCAGTAGGGATCTGAACGCCTTAACTTATTTTCATAACAGCCTTTCGGCCACCCATTATTATGCAGCAAATATACGCACTTTTTTGATATCTGCAAACGAATGAAATAAATTGTCAATGAAATGTATTCTTCGTAAACCGTAAGCAATAATGTTAGTTCGAGGACCGAATTATGGACCAAATTTTACTTATATTAAAGAACATACATTAGAGACTCTATTAGTCTATTGTTCGAAATAAGTTATTGAAAATAAAATATTTAAGACTCTAATTTAGCATCCAGGAGCTTCCCTCACTCTCCGCACAAAAGAGGCTTACAGGTAACTGTGAGCCTCTTTTTGTTTATGGTGTGATGTATACCGCTATCTGTCTCGTTTCTATGCGGCTTTGCGTGTGTCCAGATACTTCACTATGTCATCTATAGTGTTGAAATTACAAAGGTCGCAATCGGGTATAGTCAGTCCGAACCTGTCTTCGAGCGAGGATATCAGTTCAATCAGCGTAAAGGAATCAATCCCGGAAACTGCCTTGAACGGCTGTGAAGTAGGTATCTCATTTACAGGAAACTCTACATAGTCCTGAAGTAAGTCAAGAAAGTCAGCTTTTGTATTCATATTCATATCATTATTATTCCTTCTCCTGTACATTTGTCAGGGAGAGAAGTTCTTCTTATTTTCCTTGAAGAGGTCTTCTCATATTCTGATCCAGGAAGTTCAACATATTCTATTCTCTTATAGTCGGGAAGCAGGCCGTTCACCTTCATCATCGCTTCCTTTATGGCCTTATGATCGGCACGTACGCCTTCATCTTTTATGAAGAGACCTGCGCATATTATCTGACGT
>DATESI010000117.1:0-4147 GCA_035270905.1 Anaerovoracaceae bacterium | reverse complement strand
ATACTTGAGGGAACTGTTGCCAACGTACCACCACAAGGAGGACGTAAGCATCCACATCAGGAATTTGTACAGTTTGATACTTCAAATGTACTGTTTATCTGTGGCGGTGCCTTCGACGGCATGGACAAAATTATCAAGAGAAGACTTGGCGAAAAGGTCATAGGCTTCAGCTCAGACGTAGAACAACAAAAGCTAATTGAGGATAAGAACATCCTTACTCATATGCAGCCTGAGGACTTGCTGAGATTTGGTTTGATACCTGAATTCATAGGAAGACTTCCTGTAATTGTGACACTGGAAGAACTATCAGAGGATGCCTTAATTCAGATTATTACAGAGCCAAAGAATGCAATAACCAAGCAGTACAAGGAACTGTTCTCACTGGACGGTGTTGAACTTGAAATCGAAGAGGAAGCCATTAGAGCCGTTGCCAAACAGGCAATAGAGCGAAAGACAGGAGCTAGAGGTCTCAGAAGCATCTTCGAGAACGTGATGACAGACATTATGTTTGAAATCCCGTCAAGAGATGATGTGGAAAAGTGTATAATAACCAAAAATACAATAGAAGGTAAAACAGAGCCTACACTGGTGCTGTCAGACAACAAACACAAAGAAAATAATGAGGCAGACGCCTCGTAAGACAGGCGACTTATGTCGCCTTGTTTTCTAATCGGTGACAAGCCGAAAGAAAAAACAAGGGAGAGGAGATGAAATCAAAATGATAAAGGAAGAAATCATAGAAATATTACCTAGTATACCTTTACGTGGAACATCAATATTTCCGGGCACAGTAGTACATTTTGATATAGGCAGAGAAAAATCAATAAGAGCCTTAGAAGAAGCAATGGCAGGAGATAAGGTCTTGTTCGTTTCTTCCCAGAAGGATGAAAATATATTAATTCCTACCGGCGAGGATTACTACAAGGTGGGTACAGTTATTAGGGTTAAGCAGATGCTCAAAATAAAGGGCGATGCAATTAGAGTGCTGGTGGAAGGACTGGCAAGAGCAAAGGTAAATCGTGTAATATCAGAAGAACCATTCATTACCTGCGAGGTTACAGAATATGCCGAGGAAAAGCTTGAGAATCCATCACCTGAGACTACGGCAGCCCTTAGACTTGCAATAGATGGATTTATTGAATATGCATCATTATCACCTGACATTACTGATGATATCTGCGACAGAGTTTTGGCACACAGAAATCCCAGCCAAATGCTTGACAACATGGCAAACGAGCTGAGAATAACCATAGACGAAAAGCAAAAAATTCTTGAGGCATACTCAGTATCCAAAAGATTAAAGGTTATAAACAGAATATTGGCAAACGAAAATGAGGTTGCCATGATCGAGAGACAGCTCTCAGAAAAGGTTAAATCCAGCGTGGACAAGAACCAGAGAGAGTATTATTTGCGTGAAAAAATGAAGGCAATACAAGAGGAGCTTGGTGTTGATGAAGACAGCGGAGCAGAAGCAGCAGAGTGGACCAAGCAGCTTGAAAAGCTTAACTTGCCCGAAAAAACCGCAGAAAAGGTAAAGAAAGAAATTAGCAAGTTCTCCAAGATGATGCCATCATCAGCAGAGGCTGTAGTAGTTCGTAACTATATAGAAACAATCCTTGCACTTCCTTGGAATACCAGCAGGAAGGTCAACAAGGATATTAAGAAGGCTGAAAAGATTTTGAATCAAGATCACTACGGTATGGACAAGGTTAAGGAAAGAATATTGGAATACCTTGCAGTTCTTCATCTTGCAGATGAAATCAAAGGGCCTATTCTTTGTCTTGTTGGTCCTCCCGGAGTAGGTAAGACATCCATTGCCCGCTCAATAGCAAGAGCAACAGGAAGGGATTTCACCAGAATGTCCCTTGGCGGAGTTAGAGACGAGGCAGAAATCAGAGGTCACAGGAGAACCTATATCGGAGCAATACCCGGCAGAGTAATTAATTCCATCAAGGATGTAGGCAGCAATAACCCTGTATTTCTATTTGATGAGGTAGACAAAATCGGTAGTGACTTTAAGGGAGACCCGGCGTCAGCTTTATTGGAAGTCCTTGACCCGGAGCAAAACAACGACTTTACAGATCATTTCCTTGAGGTGCCATTTGACCTTTCTAAGGTTTTGTTCATTACGACGGCTAACACCACCGATACCATTCCAAGACCACTTCTTGACAGAATGGAGGTCATTCAGCTTGGCGGATACACGGAAGAGGAAAAGGTTAAGATTGCTCAGAAGTATTTGATTCCAAAGGAACTGGCGGCCCATGCTCTTAAGAAGGAAAATCTTAAGATTAATGAGAAGGCAATAAGAGATATAATCAATTACTATACGAGAGAATCAGGTGTAAGAAATTTGGAAAGAGAAGCAGCCAACATTTGTAGGAAGGCCGCAAGGCATATCGTTGCAGGGGATGAATCCCAATGCAATATTACACCGAAGAATCTTGAAGATTATCTTGGCAAAAAGCGTTTTAGATATGACATCGTAGAAGGTGAAAACGAAATAGGAGTAACCACCGGACTTGCTTGGACAATAGTGGGAGGAGATACATTGTTTATCGAAACCACTGCAGTTCCGGGAAGCGGCAAGGTTGTTCTTACAGGACAGCTTGGTGAGGTAATGCAGGAGTCAGCCAAGGCGGGCATCAGTTATATCAGATCCGTTGCCGAAAAGCTTGGCATAGAGGAAGACTTTTATAAGAAGTATGACCTTCATGTACACGTTCCGGAGGGGGCAACTCCAAAGGATGGACCGTCTGCAGGTGTTACAATGTGTACAGCGATTATATCAACCCTAACCAATACACCCGTTCGTAAGGATGTAGCCATGACAGGAGAAATTACTCTTCGTGGCAAGGTTCTGCCGGTAGGCGGAATTAGGGAAAAGGTTTTGGCAGCTCACAGAGCGGGTATAAAGAAGATACTCATTCCGAGAGACAACGAGCCTGACATAGACGAAATACCGGAAGCAGTTAGAAAACAGCTGGAATTTGTTCTTTTGAACACAGTTGAGGATGCACTCAGGGAAGCACTTCTGAGTCAGTAAAGGATACAAAATGTTAGTAATAAAAAATGCGGAGATTCTTGCCCTAGCGGTGAAGCCTAATCAATATCCACCGGAGGGAGTTCCGGAGATAGCCTTTGCAGGCAGATCCAATGTTGGCAAATCTTCGCTGCTAAATCTTCTTACGAGAAGAAAAAATTTGGCGAGGGTAAGCGGTAATCCGGGAAAAACACGAACCATAAACTTTTATACAGTCAATGATGAGTTTAGAATTGTGGACCTTCCGGGGTACGGCTATGCCAAGGCAGCAAAATCTGTAACAGAAAACTGGGGCGAGATGATGGAAACATATCTTGCAGGTCGTGAAAACTTACTAAGAGTAATTCAGCTCGTAGATATTAGGCATGCACCGTCAGCCCAGGACATACAGATGTATGACTACTTAAGACATTACGGACTTGACGGAACAGTTGTTGCAACCAAGGCAGACAAGGTTTCCAGAAACGAAATGCAAAAGTGCATTAGCGTTATAAGGAAAACACTGCGGCTTTCGGCAGAGGATAAGGTTATACCTGTTTCAGCTTTGAAAAAAACAGGTTATGAGGAGCTTCTATCCGAAATCGAAAATATATTGGAGGGGTAAATGCATTTTTTAGGTCTTAGAATTCTGGGAAAAAGAATAAAAGCAATATATTACTTACTTAAAGATCCGAATGTTAAGAAACGCAAAAAGGCGTTAGTTATCTTCGGAATTTTGTACTTAGCATTTCCAATTGATTTGGTACCTGTCATAATCTTTCCATTTGGAATAACAGATGACCTTATTCTTTGGATATTTATTATTTGGCATCTTAAGGATGATCTTGACTTGTACTGGAATGGTGAAAAAACCGTTGATTATTCCAAAAAATATAATGACAAGAACATTGTTGAGGGTGTACAATTTGAAGTAGATGAGGACATTTCCCATACAGATGGAAATGAAGCAAATAAACCAAAGGATGAGGAGTAAATAATGGCAGGAAGCACAGAGAACAACATTGTTGGCAAGATACTTTATACTCAAGATGAGATATGGCAAAGATCTAAAGAAATAGCAAAGCAAATTTCGGAGGATTATGCAGGAGAAGAGCTCATGCTGGT
>DATESI010000116.1:0-2541 GCA_035270905.1 Anaerovoracaceae bacterium | reverse complement strand
TCCATATTCTTACTTATTCTGTATATTTTTTGATAATTTCCATAGGATTTTTACCTGCTCCACAGAAGTATGCACAGGTGCCACATTCGATGCACTTATCTATGTCGAACTGCTCCAGATTTTCTGTATCGCCCTTATCGATTGCCTTCATCGCCTTAGTTACCTTGATACTTGCTGGACAGTTCTTGGTGCATTTGCCACAACCCTTGCATTTGGCCTCATTATCAAAGATTGGCACACTGCCTTTCTTAATGGTACCAATGAACGCCGTGCCGAGAGTAATTTTTTTGTCGGATGAGGCTAACTCTGCATCCATGATGCCCATGCCGGTGTAAATTTCCTTGTCGCCAAAGGTATATCTATATTCCTGCAAAACCTCTCCGATGGTCTGTCCCACCTGAACCTGTACGGTCTTGCCGAGCCCTGTATCAAGGTCAGCAATGGTGATGTATCTCTTGTTATTTTCCTTGCCATCGAATAGCCTTGCTATGGAGTATACGGTCTGAACATTGAGCACTAGGATACCTTGTTCTGCCGGTACTTCTTCCTTGGGTATATCTATGCCAAGAAGCTGTTTGATGAGGATATGCTCCTCGCCCATTGGGTAACGAGCAGGTACTGTCTCCGGTGAACCTATTACAACCTTCTCAAAGTCAATGCAGTTGCTAATAACTTCGATTCCCATGTCAATGATATCCCTTTGATTGGCAAGAAGCCATGCATCGTGAATTAAACCTGGATCGCATGCCACACTATTGACTACGAAATATTTTTTCTCCGCCTTGGAGTTTAGAACTGTCTCTAGCTTATCGGATGTAGGGAAGCATGAGCCTGACAATCCGATTGCCTTATGCTCCCTAATATAATCTATAATTTGCTGAGGTGATTCAAATTCTGCCGTTGGATTGGAAAGATCACCGTGGCCTGATATGGCCTTGAAACCTTCCTTTTCCTTAATAACCTTGCCCAGCTTAGCCTTGGGATACTTACCCTTGACAGCCTTGTGAGCCTTGAGATATGCTTTTTGATTTAGTTTTAATTCCTTGTGTTCTTTGACAAATTTCTTCGTTATAAGTAATTGTGACATTATGTACTCCGCCTCCCAAAATGTTTAAGCTGTTAGTATAATTTATGTGCTAATTATACCACAAAACAAGGGACTTGGACTCTATTAAATTCAAAAGGCGATGTGCAATGCAATATCCCTGCCTTTTTTTCGACACGAAAAAACCGGACCCATTAGTTAATGTATCCGGTTTGGTTAATCGTTAATCAAATTGCTAGATTAGTCTGCAACGTAAGGAAGTAATGCAACGATTCTTGCTCTTTTGATAGCAGTTGTTACTTCTCTCTGATGTACAGCGCAAGTTCCTGTGATTCTCTTAGGAAGAATTTTACCTCTTTCGGTTATATACTTTCTAAGCTTTTCAACATCCTTGTAATCTATTGCTTCTGTTTTGTCGGCGCAGAACTGGCATACCTTTTTTCTTCTCATGCCGCCGCCGTGTCTTCTTTCCATCATTGTTCTTATCTCCTTTCTTTAGAATGGAATATCTTCGTCTATCGCCTGGAAGGAATCAGGAATTGCTTCGCCGATTTCTTTTTGCGGTGCTGAAGATGGAGCTGATGAGCCCTGAGGTCTGTCGCCCCATTCAAGGAATTCAACTCTGTCTGCTACAACATCAGTTGTATAAACAGTAACGCCATCCTTGTTCTTATAGCTCCCGGTTTGTAGTCTTCCTTGTACTCCTACAAGTCTACCCTTAGCAAGATACTTCTCGCAGTTCTCAGCCTGCTTACCGAAAACTGTAATTCTCGGAAAGTCTGTCTGCTTCTCTGCTCCCTGTCTCTGAGGTCTGTCGATTGCGATTGAAAAAGTCGCAACAGCCATCTGAGTGCTAGGTGTGTATCTGATTTCGGGATCTCTTGTTAATCTTCCAATTAGTACAACACTATTCATTACTACACCCCATTCCTATTTCTCTTCATCGCAGATGATCATGTGTCTCATAACATCATCTGAAATTCTAAGTCTTCTGTCTAATTCCTTAGGCAATTCTGTGCTTGCATTGAATTCAACTACTACGTAGTAACCTTCGAATTTCTTTTCGATAGGATATGCAAGTTTTCTCATTCCCCAAACATCTACTTTGGTAACTTCGCCGTCAGCTTCGATGATACCCTTAACGGTTTCAACTGTAGCTTCCTTCTTCTCTTCTTCTAAAGTAGGATTGATAATGAACATAACTTCGTATTTCTTCATTTTTTTCACCTCCCTGTGGACTAAATGGCGTAAGCTTGATTGCTCACGCAAGGATTGCACAACAAACGTGTGCCTTAATATTATACTTGCATCCTATTGGAATTGCAAGGACTTTTTTATTTCCAAAGCTTGTCGGGTGTAAGGTTACAATTGATGTGACACCTTAACTCTATACAAAAACGGTTGAGTCCATTAGAATGTTAATACCAACAAAACTTTCTAATTAAAGGAGCATCAACCGCTATGAAGAGTATAACACATTCACAACGATATTTGCC
>DATESI010000115.1:0-6045 GCA_035270905.1 Anaerovoracaceae bacterium | reverse complement strand
TCACCAAGCTCTCTCATTCTGTTCTTAATTTCTCTGCTCTCCTTAACGGAAGTTGACATAACGAAATTAGGATCTCTAAGGTCAACAGCCTGTGCATATGAAACCTCAAAGTCCTCCCAAAGTCTTTCCTTGTGAGTCTCAAGCTGTGTCTCGTTCTTTGCGAGGCGAATTTCAAGCTGATACTTTTGATCTTGAAGGGCGTTAACCTTCTCGCCCATTTCCTGCTGCTCTCTCGAAGCTGCGTTTATCTTTTCGGTCAATGCTGTTCTCTCAGCAGTAACCTCTGCGATATATTCCTCAAGGCTCTTCTTTTCTTCAAGAAGCTTAACTGTATCGCCCTCTGTGTCACCTGTTCCGAATAGGATTGTATTCTTTTCCTTTTCTAGCTCTTCAAGCTCTTTGGTCTTAATCTCTATTTGGAACTCATAGTCAGCAATGGTTTCATTAATTCTATTAACAAGATTATTAATGCCCTCAAGCTTGCTGTCCCATTCACTCTTCTTGATTCTTGTAGCCGTAATGGCCTCACTTGCACCGTCCATCTTAGCCTTGACAGCCTCGTATTCTTCCATATCAGCTGCAATGCGAGCGTTGGTTTCCTGAATCTTCTTGTCAGTTTCTTCTGCTTCCTTATTGAGCTTTGCAATCATTTCGTCTGCAGAGCTTTGATCCTTTTCTATGTTGGACAGCTCCTTTGCAAACTTATTGTTGCTGCCTTCAAGGTCTTGAAGTGAGCCTTCCAGCGATTCTTTCTTAGCTTCAAGTGCCATAAGATTACGCTGGACACCTGCAAGCTCTTCCGTCTTAGCTGCAATCTCATTGCTACACTTCTCTATATTCTCTTCCAGAGCACTTAGCTTCTCTGTATTCTTCTTGTATTCTGCTCTCAGGTTCTCAATGCTTTCTTCCAGCTTGGCGATTTCGCCCTTTCTTTCAAGAAGGTTCGCAGATGCGTTCTTATACTTACCACCGGTAATTGCACCGCTTGCATTGATTATTTCACCATCAAGAGTTACGAATCTAATGCCGCTGCCTGCCATCTTAGAAAGGCTTATAGCACTGTCCATTGTATCTACAATTGCAACTCTGCCTAGCAAGTATTCGAATACGTTCCTATACTTGGAGTCGAACTCTACGCAATCAACTGCAAGTCCCTTGAAACCTCCATTAGATGAAATTTTGCCATCTATGTTTGCTCTATTGCCTTTGATTGAAGCAACTGGAAGGAAGGTAAGTCTACCTGCCTTGTTTGACTTCAAGGAATTAATGGCTGCCTTAGCATTTTCGTCCTTGTCGCAAATAATGTTTTGTAATGCACCGCCAAGGGCTGTCTCAACTGCTACCTCAAATCCCGATGGAACATTAATCAGTTCCGCAACAACTCCTTCGATACCCTTGAGGCCCGACTTCATTATATATTTTACGGCACCGTTATACCCCTCGTAATTGCTTTCCATTTCCTGAATGGTTTTCATTCTGGAGGTAAACTGGCCTGCCTGTATTCGCAAATCCTCTGATTTAACTGTCAGCTCCTTGCGATTTGCCTCCAGTGACATTTTTTCTGAGGTCTTAGTCTTGATTGTCTCCGAAAGCTTGTCGGAGCTTGACTTGGCCGACTCATACTCTTGCTTGGTTTCCTCAATGAGGTCTGCCAGGTCTCCCTTGGATTTTAATGCTTCCTCAGAGTCTGCCTTAATCTGTTCCTTTCTTCGGAGCAAGGTTTCCTTATATCCATCGATGCTCTTGGCCTCGCTACGTTTGGATGATGCCTGATTATGTAGTGCAAAAAGGCTATCCTTGCCAGCATCGATTGTCTCTGCTAGGTCTGCAACCTTCTTGGTTATCTCATTGTATGCCCCCACCTTGTCCGTAAGCTCTGCCTCGGAAGCCTTCTGACTTTCGACGATTTCTTTACTGTTTATAACAAGCTGTTCCTTGTTGTTTTGTTCCTTGGATAGCTTGTCACTCAATGTAGAGCTTTCGTCATTGATTCTGTTTATATCCTTGTCAATGGTAGCAAGTCTTTCGGTGTTAAGCTGGCTTTGGTTGGTCAAACGGTTCAGTTCTTCAACCTTAGCAAGAAGCTTGTCCCTTGCATCGTTTCCAAGGCGTTCAAGATTGTCATTTCTTTCTTTTTCTTTATCCAGATTTTCATCTAAGCTCTTCTTGTCCGATGTAATCTGTGCGGCACTTGAAGTTAAATTTTCAACATCAGCACCGATTTCTGCATTTCTCTTGTTGAGAGAATCTATATTTTTTAGAGTGATATTGATTTCTAATTCTCTGAATCTATCCTTTAATTCTAGGTATTCTTTGGCCTTAACACTATCATCACGAAGTCCATCAATTCGATCTTCGATTTCGGTGATAATATCATTAACTCTATCCAAATTAATATTGGCGGATGAAAGTTTTCTCTCTGATTCAGCCTTCTTGCTCTTATAGAGTACAACTCCTGCTGCTTCCTCGAAGATTTCTCTCCTGCTTTCGGGCTTGTCACTTACTATATCTGCAATCTTGCCCTGCCCAATAATGGAATAACCATCAACGCCGATACCTGTATCCATGATAAGCTCACGAATATCACGGAGACGACATTGATTGTTGTTAATTAAGTATTCACTTTCACCGGATCTATACATCCTTCTGGTTATAGCAACCTCGTTATAATCTATAGGCAGTATCCCAGTGGAATTATCTATTACAAGAGTAACCTCAGCCATGCCTCTAGGCTTCCTGCTGTCAGTTCCTGCGAAGATAACCTCTTCCATCTTGCCGCCACGAAGAGTCTTGGGACTTTGCTCACCCAGAACCCATCTGATTGCATCACTTATATTACTCTTACCACTTCCGTTAGGACCGACGATACATGTTACACCCTCGTGAAACTCTATAACCACCGGTTCTGCGAAAGATTTAAATCCGTGCATTTCTATTCGCTTAAAATACATGCTGCTCTCCTTTCAGTAAAGTAGCTCTTGCAGCGTTTTGCTCTGCTTCCTTCTTGCTCTTTCCACTGCCACTTCCAAGTTTCCTGCCATTGCAAATCAAATGCACATAGAAAGTCTTATCGTGGTCAGGTCCTTCTTCTCTGTCCAGTTCATATGAAATCACTGTCTTTTGCCCCTTAAGCTGAAGTGCTTCCTGCACCTCCGTCTTATAGTCTGCAAACAGCTTACCATCAACTGCGTCGTCTATTGTCTTGGTAAAATTGGATAAGACAAACCCCTTGGCCGCATCATATCCTCCGTCAATGAAGATTGCTCCAATAACCGCCTCCATAGCATCTGCTATAATTGACTCACGGTATCTTCCGCCAGAATGAACCTCGCCCTTACCCATGTTCAAATACTGCCCTATGGTAAGCTTCATTCCCTCCGTTGCTAGAGACTTTTCACATACGATAAGTGCCCTAGTCTTGGTCAGCCTTCCCTCGTTAACCTCCGGAAGCCTGTTATATAGCTCCACACTTATGATTGCATCGAAGAATGCATCACCAAGGAACTCAAGTCGTTCGTTGTTTTCCTTCACAGCCTTGTCGTTTTCTCTACAAAATGAGCTGTGAGTCAACGCACAGTTTAGCAGTTCCGGGTCATTAAACTTATATCCAATTATTTGTTCAAATTCACTGTTATTCACCTAAAACTATCTCCTCAATCTCAAGTACTGAATTTTCAATGGTTTCTACAACCTTGCCCTCAACATAAGGGATTGTCATCAAAATCGCATTCTTTACCGCCTTAGCATCCGACGAGCCATGCATCTTAATCATTGGCCCTTTCACTCCAAGAATCGGTGCTCCGCCATATTCCGAGTAGTCGAACTCCTCCTTTAGGCCTCTAAGCTTATCCTTTAGAAGTGCCGCACCCAGCTTAGCAATTCCGCCATCAGTAAACCTCTGCTTGATTGACTTCATCATTGTAAGACCAAATCCTTCCGTAAGCTTAAGAAGAACATTGCCAGTAAATCCGTCGGCCACGATTACATCACATATACCTCGAGGTATTTCCCTAGCCTCAACATTTCCAACGAAGTGAAGGTGACTCTTCTTTAGAAGCTCGAAGGCCTCCTTGGTAAGAGTTGTGCCCTTGCCTTCTTCGGTACCAATGTTAACAAGTCCAACCCTAGGCAATTCCCTATGCAAAACCTTTTCCATATATATGCTGCCCATAATTCCAAATTCAAGCAAATTATTAGGCTTACATTCTGCGTTAGCCCCCGCATCAACAAGGAGTGCTGGTGCCTTACCAAGAACCGGATAAACCGTTGCAAGTGCAGGTCTGTCAATTCCGTGAACCCTTCCCAAAATTAAAAGTCCACCCGCAAGAAGTGCTCCCGTACTTCCCGCAGAAACAAACACATCTCCCTCGCCGTTCTTCACCATCGTAAGACCCTGTACAATAGAAGATTGCTTCTTCGTTCTTACTGCCCTTACTGGTGCATCATCGTTGGTGATTACCTCGTCAGCATTCACCACTGTAATCTTGTCCTGGTTATATTTATATTTTTTTAGTTGTTTATTTATCTCATCCTCGCGGCCAATGATTGTAATTTGGTGGTTGATTTCCTCAGATGCAAGCACCGCTCCCTTTACAACTTCCTCAGGAGCATGATCTCCACCCATTCCGTCTAATATAATTCTCATTGCCTAACCTCCTATCACTCCGGTCACTCATAAAATATTTAGAGCCATGATTTGGCATTTTGTGCCTAGTCATACAAATTAATAATACCACAAAGACCCATTTTTTACAACAAAAAAGCCACCCTTTTGGGCGGCTTTGGGTTTTATGCAAGAGTAATCTACAAGGTTAAGGTTTATTTATGCTTTTCGATTAATTCCTTAACTACAGCATCAACCTTATGAGCAACTGCTCTGAAGTCGTCTTCGTTATAGCCTCTTGTTGTCATTGGAGCTGTACCGATTCTAACGCCACTTGCTTCCTTAGGTGAACGAGTTTCGTTAGGAACACAGTTCTTGTTCAATGTGATACCAACCTCGTCGCATCTTTCCTGAAGCTCTCTGCCGCTGAATGGGAACTCTGATAGGTCAAGTAAGAATACATGATTATCAGTTCCGCCAGTTACAATCTTATATCCAAGCTTAATGAATTCATCTGCAAGAGCTGCACAGTTCTTAACAACCTGCGCTGCATAAGTTTTGAATTCAGGTTTCTGTGCTTCTTCAGCACAAACAGCCTTACCTGCGATAATGTGCTCTAAAGGACCACCCTGTGCATAAGGGAATACCGCGCTGTCAACCTTCTTTGCAAGGTCAAGTCTGCAGAATACAAGTCCACCTCTAGGGCCTCTTAATGTTTTATGAGTAGTAGTTGTGATAATGTCTGCATATCCAAATGGTGTTGGATGCTGTCCGCCTGCAACAAGACCGGCAATATGAGCCATGTCAACCATGAAGTATGCACCGATCTCCTTAGCGATTTCTGAGAATGCCTTGAAGTCGATAATTCTTGAGTATGCACTTGCACCGGTCAAGATTAGTTTAGGCTTGAACTCAAGTGCCTTCTTGCGAACATCTTCCATGTCAATGTATCCTCTGTCGTCTACATCATAGAATACCATATCATAAAGCTTACCACTGAAGTTTACAGATGAACCGTGAGTCAAGTGACCACCGTTATCAAGGCTTAATGAAAGGATTCTATCGCCAGGGTTTAATACTGACTTAAAAGCAGCAAAGTTTGCCTGGGAACCACTATGAGGCTGAACGTTTACATGGTAATCAGTGTTGAACACCTTTCTCCATTGGTTGCAGCAATACTCTTCAAGCTCATCAACGAATTCTGTTCCGCCATAGTATCTGCTTGTGTTTCCTGATGTTCTAACATAAGGGTAACCTTCTGCATATTTCCAGCTTAAACAGCTTCCGCATGCAGCTAAGACTGCCTCTGAACAATAGTTTTCTGAAGCGATAAGCTCAATATTGTTCTTCTGACGGTTATATTCTTTTTCAATAAGTCCGCCAACTGTAGGTGAAGTCTTTTTGATAAATTCATAATTGTCCACGTTATAAGTACTGTTGTC
>DATESI010000114.1:0-2152 GCA_035270905.1 Anaerovoracaceae bacterium | reverse complement strand
ATTAAGGTCGGCGAAACAAGTCAGACGATTGACGTAGAGAAAAAACCAGCCTTCAATCTAGGCACAGTGGGACTTTACTGCAAGGAAGGCTTTTTCACTGCGACAATCAACGGTCAGACTGTAATGGTAAGCGCAGGAGATCAGCTAATTATCAACTATGGGCAGGATGATAAGGTTACTTTGTCTGTAATGGGCGAAGGGACTATCGTCAGAGCCACCATATTTTATAATTATAGACCGGAGGATAAGGGACCGACAGTTATACCGCGTGAGAAGGCAACCTTTGACGACTTCAAAACCTGCATATACCTTGCCAACATTCAATTCAGAGGTGCGAACAAGATATTTAGGAACCTGAAGAACCAATGGTTTGATGAAGAACTAAAGAAAAAAATAAGATGTATCGAAAAACCGTGCATTCCGTTTTTCATCGCAATTATTGGAGTCATGATTATTGCATCACTTTGCGTCAAGGCTGACATGGCTACTGCACAGTGGCTTGGATTGATAGTAGCATGGCTAGTTGTAGACAGCCTGCTTGTATCACCACTTATTTACTTCTTCGTAATGCCTAAGCCGGTGAGGAAGCATATTAAGGACGTAAACAATCTTACCCCATATGAGCAGAAGCTATATGATATAGAGATGAATACCAACGAACGTGTAGAAACAATATTGAAGAAGTACAAATCCACCGGTCGATATGAATACGAAGACAAGGGTGAAGGTATCAATCGCAACTAAGAAGAAACAGAAGAGCAATTTCAAAAGAAGAGCTCGGACCTATAGCAGGCCCGAGCTTTTATATTTCCTAAAAACTTAATATGATTTATTTGATTGTAACTGTTTTGGAGATTGTTTTGCCATAAACCAGTTCACCCATAACGTAGGTGTAAGGAGTAACCTTGACGGTGTACTTCCTGCCCTTGGTTTTCTTGGCAGTGTTATATGAGGTTGTAGTCTTGGACTTGTTGTTTACCAGAGTTCCACCGGAGGTGTAAACCTGATAACGGAATCCATATGCCTTACTGTTACCCGTTAGCTTCACATAAATCTTACGAGATGAAACCTTGACGGATGAGAACTTGGTAGTTCTTGCAAGGGCAGACTTGTATGCTAGGATGCCCGCCTTGTCACCTGCAGTGATGACGGTAATTCTTCCTTGCGGTATTGCATATTCACTACCGATAACACCCTGTAGAGTATCTCTCATGTAGGATATGATGATTTGGTTGTCCAGCATTACATCCTTGAGAATCTTTTCGTTAGCCTTGAACATGGTCAGACCATCTATGTTGCCGTCGATTAGGTTGTTGGTGGATGCAACAGTGTAAACCTTGGTCCCACTGATTGCCGTGCCGTTAACCCTTACGTTGACAACACGTCTTGAGCCATCGATAGACAGGAACGCATTCTTGGAGTCAAAGACAACATTTGAATCAACAGTAGTGTCTATTTCATAGGTGATGCCTGAGACCTGAAGGAACCCACTGCTTTCGGCAGGACAGCTACGTGCACCAACCTCTAGTGCATCCAAAATCTGTTGACCTGTCGCCTTCACAACAGACATCCTGTAGCGATATGGGTTAGCAGCAATGACGTTAGCATAGGTTACATCACCTGCCGCTATATCCGAACGAAGGGATGCCCCGTCGATAAGAGCGATGTCAGCATCAGATAGTGCCCTGTAGGCATCAGCTGTTAGGTCGCCCAGATTGGTCTCCTGATTTCGGATAGCCCTTGTAGAATCATCAGCCTCCTTGATTGTCAGCTTCACATCAGACCTTGCAATAGTTTGGTCTGCTTGAGAAGCAATCTGATCGTTATATCTATTAATAAGCGTCTTAACATTTGCATCCTCATCGCCGTAGCTTGTAATGATGTCTGTGCTGATGTTGCCACTTGCGGATATAGTCAGCTCACCAATAGCCTTAAGGTCAGGACCTGCAGACGTTAGAGTAACAAGTCCACCCAGCTTATTGATGATAAGCTGCCCCGAAATAATGCTATCCGAGTTGCCATCAATGACTGCGTTAATTCCAGAAGTATTAGCAATTACCTCCTTGGCTGTCCAAGGACTACTGGCTTCATTCATCCCCAAATGAGACAGAGCAATTACATAATCTGCACCTGCACTGCGAGCACTGTCAAC
>DATESI010000113.1:0-5901 GCA_035270905.1 Anaerovoracaceae bacterium | reverse complement strand
TCACCTCTCCAAAAAAGGATGGATTTAGACTGCACTCTCAAGTACTAGCATTGCATTAATTCTAATGATACCAAACCGACTTATTTTTTTATAGGTTTTTGGTGTCACATCATTGACTAATGTACAGATTATTACTGTTGGCAATATATATTTTGGCATTAAAAAACCGGAAAGTGATTTCCGGTTTAGTTTCTGATCATTAGTCAATGTTGTACTTGTTCTTAAATTTCTCAACACGGCCACCACGATCGATGAACTTCTGTTGACCGGTAAAGAATGGATGGCATGCTGAGCATACATCTAATCTAAGTTCTTCCTTTGTTGACTTAGTAACAAAAGAATTACCACATGCGCAAGTTACTTTACATTCCTTATAATCAGGATGGATTCCTTCCTTCATGTTTCTGCCTCTTTCCTGCTCAGGCTTGCTGCCTTTCGCAAATTTTTTGCTGATACTTTCACAGCCTTTATAATATATCACACTATTTTGATGTAAACAAGTGTTTTTTTGTCTTTTTTCAACCTTTTCGGACTCTGTTGGAGCTATCCAGTTTATCAAGAGCCAAACCGATTAGAAAACCAACCACTATTCCTCCAAGTGCTGGAAGTGTTATGCTGATTTTGATGGCACTGGCTACGGCTGTACCGATTGCCAAACCAAATAGCATGTACACGTATTTCCATGGTGCCTTTGGCTTTTCAACCTCGTACAAAACGCCTTCTTCCACATTCTTTACCTTGGTGAAGGTGCTGTCTTCAATCATCTTAACGGCATACTCGTTGTCCTCTTCTGTGATTGCCTGAATGAAGAAAACATCAGATACCTGCAAAACCCACTGCATCATTGCCTGAAGTGCTTCTGTTCCGTACTTTTGGTTCTGGTACTTAGGATCAATTCCAATACCTATCTCTACCTCATGGTTTTCGTTTGGACCGCCCTTGAAGCCAACTCCGCCAATTATCTTGCCTGAATCCTTAAGGGTGATTTTCCAGTTGGTGTACATATTGATTGTCTCAGGTGATGTGTTCATTCCAACTAGCATCTCCTGATATGCACTCTTTAGATGAGGATCTCTCTCGTTCTCGATTAGCATCCTCATTTCTGCCTTAGTTCTCGGCATGATTGTTAGTCTCTTTGTTTTTACTACTTCTGTTTTTTTCTTCATTTCTTCTTCCCCGCTAATGTCGCAATTACAATGCGATCACGACCTGCTAAATCCTTTAATCCTGTAATATTTTCAAATTTGAATGTATTCTCAAGAAGTGCCTTCACCTGTTCCATTTGGTTGTACCCGATTTCTAATACCAGCACGCCCTCCTTCTTCAGGTTCTCTGCAACATCACTGATGATTTTTTTGTAAAAGTCTAATCCGTCTTCTCCGCCGTCAAGTGCCATCATAGGCTCGTGGTCCTTGACCTCTCTTTGGAGTGTTGGTATTACAAGGCTTTCGATGTATGGTGGATTTGATATTATCATATCAAATTTCTTTTTCGAAAATTTACCCTTGAAGGGTTGCAAAAGGTCGCCGGATACGAAGCTCACCTTGGAACTCATGCCAAGGGACTTGGCATTTTCTCGTGCCACCTGAAGGGCATCGTTGCTCACGTCGGAGCCTGTCACCCTCGCGTTGGGACAAAACTTTGCCAGGGATATGCCGATTGCACCGCTACCGCAGCAAAGGTCAAGTACATCCCAGCTTTTCTTCGGCTTGATTGGGAAATCCTCACCGCGAAGCTTGTTTTCGTTGACGATTGAAATTGCATCCTCAACCATGGTCTCTGTGTCCTGACGTGGGATGAGGACCTTTTCGTTCACTTCGAATTTGAGCCCCATGAATTCCTGATAGCCGATAATGTACTGCACGGGAACTCCCGATGTTCTGATTTCCAAAAGCTTGAAGAATTCCTCGCAGAGTGAATCGGGCAGAGCGTTTTGCCACGCCAGAATAAACTGTGACTCGGTCATATTCATCATATAGCAATAGAGCAGCTTGGTATCTATGGCAGCGTCCGCAACGCCTGCCTCCGCCAGCTGTCTTTGCCCTATATTAAGTATTTCTTTAACGGGTAAACTCATTTATTTGGCCTCCGCCTTCTTTTGGTTTTTCTTTTCTTTTTTCGTTTTCTCTTCTTTTTCTTGTCTTACTATTGGGTTTTCGCAGACAAAATTGCCGTTTAGGTCGCAAATTCCTTCGAAGTACGGCGTGTTGCTTGGTGCCATAACTGCCTTCATTGCTGCAATTGCCACCTCAAGCTGGTCGTCTGAAGGCTCTCTTGTGGTCAGCTTCTGCAAATACAGTCCCGGCATGCTGAGAACCTTAACTAGCCAGTTGTCGCTTCTGCCTGCCCACTTGAGCAGCTCATATGATAATCCTGCGATTACAGGTATCAGCAGCAGCCTGGATGCGATTCTCCAGAATAGATTTGGCCATCCCAAAAGTGAGAAAAGCACTAGGCTTATTACCATTACGAACATGAGGAAGCTGGTTCCACATCTTGGGTGAAGTGTGTAAAACTGCTGTGCGTTCGCTGGTGTCAGCTCCAAATTGTTCTCAAAACAGTGTATGCATTTGTGCTCGGCTCCATGATACTGAAAAACTGTCTTGATGTCTCCCAGCTTGGAAATCGCCCAAATATATACAATAAAAAATACTATTCTTATTAACCCCTCAATCAGGTTCAATGTTATGTCACTGGTTATAAATGCGTCGCACCAGTTAACCACAACCGTTGGCAGTATAATGAAAAGTCCAACTGTGAGTATAAGGGCGAAGATTACGGAAAGGTAAACCATCAGGTTCCAAGCACCCTTCTCGCCAAACTTTTTCTCCAGCCATGCTTCCATCTTATCCTGTTCTATTTCGTCTTCAGGCCATGTGGCTTCAACCACATCTGCCGAGTACATCAAAATCTTGGTGCCCTCCACAAGGGATGACACGAAGGAGCAAACGCCTCTGATTATAGGCCATTTCATCCATTTGCCAAACTTGCCATTAGGAGTGGTCCTCATGTGAATTCTGCCATCGGGAAGTCTGATTCCAACGGCGGTTCGCTCAAGACCCCTCATCATGATGCCTTCCATAACTGCCTGACCGCCTACAGGCGTCGGGCATGCATCCTTCAAAAATATCTTACTTAAATCCATATCTACCTCTTTTAATCGTTCATTATTACTTTTTTAATAATCTCTATGAAATCCTTATTGGTCTTAGTATGTGCCAGGTTGTCTATAATGGTCTCAGTTATATCCTGAGTTGACCCACCTGACATAGCTCTTCTCATTGCCCAAACAGCTTCCATTTCCTCTTGGCTCATGAGCAAATCCTCACGCCTTGTGCCTGACTTATTAAGGTCAATGGCAGGGAAAATTCTCTTCTCAGAAAGCTTTCTGTCCAAATGAAGCTCCATATTACCTGTACCCTTAAACTCCTCAAATATAACATCATCCATGCGACTTCCTGTTTCAACCAGTGCTGTTGCAAGGATTGTAATGCTGCCGCCTTCCTCCATGTTACGAGCTGCACCGAAGAATTTCTTCGGCTTGTGGAGTGCTCCTGGATCAAGTCCACCAGAAAGGGTTCTGCCTGATGCAGGCACAACCAGATTGTACGCTCTTGCAAGACGAGTGATGCTGTCTAGCAAAATGACCACGTCCTTGCCGTGTTCAACAAGCCTCTGTGCTCTGGCAAGTACCATCTCCGCAACCTTGACATGGTGCTGAGGCATTTCATCAAAGGTGGAGTAAATTACTTCGCCTCCGCCCTCAAGGGACCTCTTCATGTCGGTTACTTCCTCCGGTCTTTCGTCCACAAGAAGAACTATCATCTCTATGTCAGGATATTGCTTTTCAATGCTGTTGGCTATCTTCTTCAGCAAAACGGTTTTGCCCGCCTTAGGTTGTGCGACTATAAGTCCACGCTGCCCCTTGCCGATAGGTGCCACTAGGTCGATTATTCGTAAGGAAAGGTCTCTGCTTCCGTCCTCTAGGCTTAGTCTTTCTCTAGGAAAGATAGGTGTAAGGTCGTCGAAGTCAGGTCTACGAATTGCAACTCCCGGTTCGTCGCCGTTAACGGTTACAACATAAAGAAGTGCTCCGAATCTTTCGCCCTCGTTGGGAAGTCTAGTGATGCCCTTAATCTTATCGCCTGTTTTCAAATTAAATCTTCTTATCTGCGACGGGGATACGTAAACATCCTTGTCACTTGTAAGGAAGTTGTTAAACCTGAGGAAACCGAATCCGCCGTCGGCGATTTCTAGGATGCCCTCAACCTCCGGTCTATCCTCCTTGTCAGGAGTAACAGTGCGTTCCGCCTTGGTGTCCTGTTCTTCTTCGGCTGCAGTAGCCTTGGTTTTTCTTTCTACCATAATATTACTCAGGCAATATAAAAACTGCCCTATTCCTTTCTCTTCAATTAGAATTGTAGAATTGACTTTTGGGAATTTTCAAGATTTAGATTGCTGTATCAATAATGTTTGAATGTCTGTCCATGATGCCCGGCAATCTAATGCTAGATTGTAACTTCTACTAAGATTATAAAGTCTTGCATCTATTATAAACCAAGTGGGGTTATTATTAAAGGGTTTATTGACTAAATCTACTTAAAAAAAGAGATGACTTCTCATCTCTTTTGGGCTAATTTATATTTGAAGTGACCAAATTGCATATAGTATGTCCAGTCTGGCACTCTTTTACAAAAACTTCAACGAGTTTTTGCGTTACGTTACATTTTCTTCAACGAGTTTTTGTATTGTGTTACATTTTATGCGACGAGTTTTTGAGTTGGACTGCCGCGGATGCTTTTTTGTGGTATAAAAATGAGCGGCCTTGCGACCGCTCATTGTAGTAGTAGGTTTAGTTTATAAGCTTTAGTAAAAAGTTTGGTTTTTGTTAAAGTTTATATTTTGGTTTTGGCTATGTTGTTTTGGTGTATAGCCTATGTTCTATGTATAGCAGTGTTTATTTGCTATAGTCGTAGAAGCCGATGCCTGTCTTACGACCAAGCTTGCCTGCTCTTACCATTTTTCTAAGTAGTGTATGTGCTCTGTACTTAGGATCACCGAATTCAGTGTAAAGTACATCCATGATAGCAAGGCATACGTCTAATCCGATTAGGTCACCTAACTCAAGAGGTCCCATTGGGTGATTAGCACCAAGCTTCATTGCATTGTCGATGCCCTGAGCATCTGCAACGCCATCTGCTAAGATTCCAATACCTTCGTTGATCATTGGAATTAAGATTCTGTTAACTACGAATCCAGGAGCTTCTTCAACTTCTACTGGAGTCTTGCCTAGCTTAGTAGCAAGTTCAACAATAGTGTTTCTAGTTTCTTCTGATGTAGTTAATCCCTTGATAATCTCAACAAGCTTCATAGCTGGAACTGGATTAAAGAAATGCATTCCGATAATCTTGTCTGGTCTATTAGTTGATGCTGCGATTTCTGTGATTGATAGTGACGATGTGTTGGTAGCAATGATTGCTTCAGGCTTGCAAAGCTGATCTAGCTCAGCAAACAAAGCTTTCTTTGATTCCATCTCTTCTGTTGCAGCTTCGATAATCAGGTCTGCGTCTGCAACGATGCTGATATCTGTTGAACCATGAACTCTTGACATGATTTCTTCTTTTGCTTCAGCTGTAATCTTTTCTTTGGCAACCATCTTGTCCAAATTCTTGTTTACTGTTGCAAGTCCCTTTTCGACTGATGTTTCTCTTCTAGCTCTAAGAACTACTTCGTAACCGTTTTGTGCAAGAACCTGAATGATTCCGGCTCCCATTGTACCTGTACCTAGTACGCCAATTTTCTTCATTGTAAAAACCTCCTATTATTAAGTCAATTCCTTGCAAAACCTCTCTTTATTATGATTTTGTTAAAAAATTAACTTTTTTACACTCACATTATAAC
>DATESI010000112.1:0-7113 GCA_035270905.1 Anaerovoracaceae bacterium | reverse complement strand
TTTATATATAATGAAGATAAATTCTTTAGTATGCATAAGGAGGTACTGCCGATGAATAGACAGGAAAATAATCAGCAAGAAATAATCGATCAGCTCAAAAGTGCTCTCTTTGCATACCGTAATTTTCAATTTGAAGAATATGTAGCTCAGCTGGAAGCATCGCGAAAATCCATAGAAGATGCTGGGGACCCTCCATCACTCCTTGGCGAATGGAATATCCTTTCTGCTTTTCAAAATGGCGTCGATATTGCAAATCTACTTCCTGTTTTGAGGGAAAATGTTGATATGATTTCGGGATTTTCAAGGGTATTTGACCACGGTACACCCCTTCTCTTTGACCTCTTCGACCCCTTCGGAACCTTTTGGCTCAAACCCGGCGAGGCTGAGGATACAGCCGAGACTTTAAGGGAAGCAGAGGAACTGTGGAGGAGATACACCGGTGGCGGTCAAGGCATCACGGCTCTATATCTTGCTAGGCTCAAATATTACCAAGGCTCCCTTAAGGAGGCAAATGCTCTTGCTATGGAAAGCTACGCTCTTGCTGAGGCAAAGGGTCAAACATTAACTCAGCTCGGTGCATCGGATGTATTGGGGCTCCTAATGCGTCATGGTATGGGCGATGGGCATGAAGCAATCAAATTTGTGAGAAAGGTTCGAAGTGGACAGGTCACCTCGGACAAGAATTGCATACAAGCGGCTCAGCTTATTCTATGCGGCATTTATCTTGCCTTAGGAGTTATGACCGAAACTCCTGATTTTATCAGAACCGGTGACTTTGGTATAGCTGCCAGCTATGAGAATACCGGTTGGTATCCACTTGAGGACAAGGTTTCCCCTTGGCTAATTCCATCAGCAATAATGATGCGCATGCAATATCTTTCCTACGCGGGCAAATTTGTTGAAGCTCTCAATCTAGCCGATATGGCACAGCATGTCTACCAAATTAGAATCCCATTGATAGACTTGTATCTGGATTTTTGGAGATGTATCTGCTACGATACTCTGGGCGACAACAAGAGATATAGACAACGCTTGGTATCACTCTTTGATGGCTGCAAGCAGGATGGGCTGTGGCTGATTCCCGCAGAGGATGAAGTCCACAAAGAAGATATAATACTTATGGCTAAGCAACACGACAACGATACGGCTGAAAAAATCCGTAGCATCGGTCAGGGACTTCTTGATGCTATGCGCCCTATTAGAGAAAGCTACCTCAATGAAAAGTTCCTCAAGGGTATGACCCCTAGGGAGTACGATATTGCCAAGCTTATCTACGGAGGAGCCACCAACGGAGATGTTGCAAAAGAACTTAATATAAGTGAATTTACCGTCAAAAATCACCTTCGTCACATATACGAAAAGCTGGAAATCAGTGGACGTCGCGAGCTTGCCAATGCACTTGAAGGTGCAGGCGAGGAAATATATGCATTTTGGACAAATTTGGGCAATAAGAGATAACAAAATAGTTCCTCTGGTGTCATGTTTTTTGAAATAGACCACGCTATACTATAAGCTATAGTGTGGTTTTTTTAATGAAATTTAACAAAAACACAATTGTTAAAAGAGAAAGAGAGGCGTTCACAATGAAAAGAAAACTATTAACTCTCGCCCTAGCAATAGCCTTGACTGTAGGACTAGTTCCTGCCATGGCAGAGCCTGCTATGGCAGCAAGTAGTAAGACGGGTATTTCTGATATTTCGGACAGTACCTACAACGCACTAGCCCTCAGCACAGAATCTGAGGAACTTTTGGAACAAGCAAAGAGTAGCTTGACACCATATGGCAAGGGCTACGCAAGTCTGCTTACAACCAATGAGCTTATGTTTATCAACCATCGAGGAGAGGGAGATTCATATAACATATCCACATCAGGCTCTGTGAGCTTTTCCAAGAGTGGTTCATCAAGCCATGACTTGGGAGATGCAGATGCCTACCAAAGTGTAGCCTTCGACCCTATGGGTTCAGGCAAGGCTGATTATATTGCAACCGTTAGCGCTAAGGAACAAGATGGTGATACTGAAATCAGGCTCACTATCGACACTACCGAAAAGGACCCTAGTGGTAAAGATATAAAGAGCATTTCGGTTAAACTTTGCGACCTTCCATTTAAGGTTTATCCAGAGAATGCGGGAGCTTGGCTCTCAATTGCAGCAGGAAACTTTGATGGGGATGATTACAACACCCAGGAAATCGCCGTGTACAATGCAGGGGGTATCCCTTGGTTTGGTGATACCCAGGAAGCAGCCGGAAGTATTCTGATTTACTCCGTCAAAAAGAATATAAAGAAAGAACTAAGAGGCTCCGGTATCACTCCGACATATGTTGGCGCACCTAAACCTCAAATGGTTGAAAAGTTTCTTGGCATTGAACTTAAGAGCCGCGGAGCATTAAGCCTACGTTCAAAAAGTAGCTACTATTTCTACGATAACTCCAAGCTATACCGAGAACGCGGTACTAATGGTGTTAAGATGCAGGACTGGAAATACCAGTATCGTTTCCCAGCAGTAAGTATTGAAACAGTAAAGCAGCCAAACAGTGCCGCTGACGATCTTGCTATTGCATTTACTGCAACACTGGGTGGCAAGAAAGCCAAGACCAGTGCGGGAGCAAACATAAAGGCTTCAAGACCTTACGATTGTGCCACGGGAGTCTTTTTCTGGATGGACCCTGTCAATGGAATAGAAAAAACTACACCTGTACGACAAATGCGCTACAACTGGCGTAATGATTATAAGGTAAATGAAAACCTAGATGACAAGGCCGAAAAGAAATATGATGTTATAGTATTCGGAAGTCCCGGTGCCGGAGATATTAACGCAGATGGTCTTCAAGAAGTTGTTGTCGGCGGATATCTTTTGGACAATCGTGACCAAGTCATGGACGGAAGTGATGAAAGTGACTGGAAAATATCCGATAATGAATATGTGGCAACATATTTTACATATGATGCGGATGAAGATACATATGAACTTGTAAACCAACCTATGAGCTGGATTGGCCTCAAAAAAGGTGAATATAAAGGTGCCTCCAATCTTGGAGGTGGTATATATGACACCTATGGTGACAAGGATATGGTTCAGCATCCTCTTGCTGTAACATGCTTTGCAGAAAAAGGTCCAGGCTATGGCGAATCAATCGCCCTTGGCGGAATTGTAACCTATCTCGATACTGAAGGCACTAGCAAATGGCTGCCTTATGACGCAATGAACGCAGCTATATTTAGCGATGGCGTCTTTAACCCTCGTTACGCTATACCTTTGGAATATATACACGATAAAAACTTCGAGCACGGCATAAACAATAGACTTATAACTGAATCTGTTGCAGGTAACTTCGACGGCAACGCTCTAGGTCAAGAACAGCTTGCTTTCTCATATTTGGCTAAGCGAGATGGAAAATCTCAATGGTGCTCAGTTTATGGTATTATCGGACAAAAAAAGGTTGGAGAGCCTGACTTTGTTGGCAATATCGATAAAAAGGATAAGAAATATCTTGATAGCGATATCAGGTTTAACTACTGGATTAGTAGCAAGTGGAAAGCCAAAAATGGTTGCTACGCTTCAGTATGCGCAGCCGATACCGATAAGGACTCCATAATTATGCGTTATACTGGCGAGCCAAATGAGTATTTCTTCTCGGATCCAAAAATCCTTGCAGTACTTCAAGCTTCACCATATTTTAAGGACGTCGAATATGTAGACGCAGGTGAAACCTCTGTTCAATATAACGAGGGGCACACCAATCAGATGGAACATGGTCTTACAGTAGGGCTTCAGGTTCAAGCGGGTGGCGAAATTGGTCTCCCTCTCATAGGACAAAGCAAGCTGATGGCGGGTGTTTCTAGTGAATTTAACCGTACATAGGGAGAAAGCACCACCAAAACCTATTCCCTAAATTATTCGGCAGGCTTACAAAACTCTGTAGCATTGGTAATGACTCCGTATGTGCGATACCACTACGAGACCTATGATACCGCTTCAAAAAAATGGATTCCAATGATTGTAGATTCACCGCAGTCTCCAAGAGCTTCCATCATTACTGTAGAAAAATACGATCAGGTTGCTGCCATGGAAAAATGGGAGAAAATCGGTGGTAACATACTCAACAATACTGCAGGCTACCCTGCTACCTATGATAAAACGAAAGCTAAGAAAAAGAACTTCGAAAGTGGCAAAGCAGTTGGTGCTAAGACTGCCAGCAACTTTGTAAAGGTTGGCTCAGGTGATAGTGCTGGTTCTATGTCTCAAACAATCAGCGTCGAGGACACTAAGTTTGTAAATATGTCTTGGACTGTCAAAGAGGTCATGGATGTAGAAAAAGAGTCAGGCGGCATGGTGATTAGCGTAAGCCAATCTGCAGGTTATACAGGTGCCTCCAGCAAGGCTGACTTTACAGGTCACGACTATGTGGGTGAAGTAACCAATATACCTAGTGACTACGAGGATTATTCCTTCTCATGGCTCTTCGGATGCTGGGAAGGCAAAGTAAAGGTAGATGGCAAAGATGATAGCTTCGCAGTCCTTGGATATCTAGTTAAGGATGTTATGCAGCCTCCGACATATCCAGACAACTTCCATGCTTCAGAGTCAGACAGCAAGTCTATAACCCTTGTATGGAAAAGTCCTGACGGAGTTCCTACACTTATAACAACCAACAGTATTTACACCCTGTTCCGTTATCAGCACGGCGTATACTACCCTCTTATCTCAATGAAAAACAGCGAGAGTAAAGACGGCTGGTTCAGTTACACGGAAACTGATTTGAATCCATTTGCTGAATATATGTACGCAATCCAAACCACCAGCAAACAAGGTTATCAAACTGTAGAAAGCCCATACAGCCCAATACTTCACGCTTATACCATTTCCGGGGATTCTAATATCCCGCAGGTATCTATAGATAAGAATAGCCTGATGGTAATGGAAAATGGCTCAGCAACATTAAAAGCCAAGGTTAAAGCTGCAACAATTGGCAAAGTGGGTGCAGCAGTCACTCAGTGGCAAAAATATGACAGAGACAAGGGCGGCTGGTCTGATGTAAAGGGTAATGGTGCTAAGACAGATACCCTGACAATCTATGGCTACAATGCTGCTGATATGTATCGCTGCAGAGTAAGTCAGAAAATAGGTGCCGATATCATAACGGTCTACAGCACCGCCGCCGAGGTTGAGGTAATCGAAAAGGCACAGGCTACCCAGCCAAAGGTTACAGTTAATGTTCCTGCTAACACTGAAATAGGATATGCAATTATTACAGGGGGCAGACCTTCCAATGTTAATAACGTAACTCATGTTTGGCATACTAAAACATACTCATCATACTCAGCAGGTACTCAATTAACTCTTCTAGTTTTGGATGGAGAGGATATAGCGGTTGATTTCAACCCTAGCATTGACACTCCAGGTGATATAATCGATGGATATGCTCCATATACTTTTACAGTTCCATCTTCAGGCATAACGATTGACCTTACACGAGCAACTGAAGACTAAACTATACCAAACTATACAACTCACAAAATCGGGGAGCACCGCAGGGTGCTCCTCTTTTCATTTGCATTATCTAATGCCACTGGCAAACATTTGTGATATACTATTATTACACTTAAATTAACGAGGTATATTATGAAAACGAAACGACTATTCAGAGAAGATGTATATATGAAGGAAGCAACCGCCAAGGTTATTGATGTTGTTACCCTAGAGGGCAAAGACGGCAAGATTAAGACATTGGTAATGCTGGATCAGACCATATTTTTCCCTACAGGCGGCGGGCAAAGCTGCGACCAAGGAACTATCAATGGATTCCCTGTTGTAGATGTCTACGAGAAGGAGGACGAAATTTTCCATGAAATCGACGTCCTATCCACCAGCGACAAATGCCCTGCCATTGGTGATGAGGTTACTCTCTCTCTTGACTGGAATCATAGATTTGACAACATGCAGCGTCACTGCGGCGAGCATATTCTGTCGGGAATGTTTTATCGCGAATGTGGAGGGGTCAACCGAGGCTTTCATATGGGCGAAGAATACATGACAATCGACATTAGTCTAGAAGAAAAATCCGCATCTGGTGCGGAGTTCGACAAGATTACCTGGGAAATGGCAGAACAAGTTGAACTTTGTGCCAATGAGGCAATTTGGGCGAACGCTCCCGTTATTACAAGGCATTTCGACAGCCGTGAGGAAGCCGAAAACCTACCTCTTAGAAAGGCTCTTGCCTTTGACGAGGATATTACTATTGTCAGTGTTGGTTCTACAGAAAATCCTTCGGATTGTGTTGCATGCTGCGGTACTCACCCATCAAGTGCAGGCCAGGTTGGCATGATTAAAATCTACAAGGTTGAACCGAATAAGGGAATGTTCAGAGTCTACTTCGAAGCAGGCAGACGTGCATTTACTCAGTACCAGACCAAGCTCGATGTGCTCACTACTATCGAAAAGAAATTCTCCGCAGGCACCGACGATTTGCTCCACAAGTACGATGCTCAAGCCGACAAGAACAAGGCGGTTCGCGAAGAGCTTTATCATATCAAAAAACATGTAATGGAACAGGAAACTGAATCCCTAAGGCTTGAACTAGCCTCATCAGAATCAAGTGAAGATGGACCTAAGAATATCATTAGATACTACGACATTCTTGCCATAGAGGACCTGCTCAATGTGGGTCGCAGCCTAATCGGTCAAATCCCAAGGCTATTATTCCTAGTTCACAAGTCCAGCCATACCCTTCTCCTCTTCTCCAACGGTCAAATTGACTGTGGCAAGCTGGTGAAAGAAAACGCCGAGATTTATAGTGGCAAAGGCGGCGGCAACAACGAATACGCTCGTGCCATCTTCCCTAAGGCCGACTACATTGACACCTTCATGGACTTGCTGGACAAACACCTAAGATAGTAGTTCATCTTCGGTATTTATTGCTTGGATGGTGGGTTGGAAAAGTGGCTGGTTTTTTTGCAACCCCTTTTTGTTTGTTTCAAAAAACCACTACTGTGCAACTCCCGACAAATCCCCCAGTGGCAGCACAATCTTGGTGGTGAATATGTGACTATCTGCATCGGGTTCGAATGAATAATAGCCTTTGTGCTTTTCGACTATTAGCACGATGCTCTTG
>DATESI010000111.1:0-3671 GCA_035270905.1 Anaerovoracaceae bacterium | reverse complement strand
AGGCTCGACCTCACTTGCAAGTGTAAAAAAACAATTGGCTGATATTAAAAAATAAGAGTACCGATAATAATAAAAACAAAAAGGGCGGGACCGATGGTTCCGCTCTTTTTGCATGAGTTTTAATGTGTGTGGTTGTGTATGTGTGTATATGTGTGTTGTTATTGGAAAGTAATTACTGTACCTGTTTTGCCTTCAAGCGCTTCTATTGCCTTGTCAAGGGAAGTAATAATAGCCTTCTTCTCTGGGCTTCTTCTTACAAACTTCATTGCAGCCTGTACCTTAGGAAGCATGCTTCCTGGTGCGAACTGACCTTCCTCACAATATCTTGTTGCTTCTTCAAGGTTTAATGAACTCAGGTTTTCTTGGTTTGGCTTGTTAAAGTTGATAGCAACCTTCTCTACTTCTGTAAGAATCATCAATACATCTGCTTCGATTTCCTCTGCAAGCAATTCTGCTGCGAAGTCCTTATCGATTACTGCAGCAACTCCCTCAAGAGTTCCGTCAGGATTCTCAACTACAGGAATTCCGCCGCCACCGCAAGCGATAACGATAGTTGAATCCCATAGGTTTTTAACTGCATCTAGCTCTACGATTCTTCTTGGAAGCGGTGAAGCCACTACTCTTCTGTAGCCTCTGCCTGCATCTTCCTTCATTGTGAAACCCTTTTCTTCCTCAAGCTTCTTAGCCTCTTCTTCGCTATAAAATGGTCCGATTGGCTTAGTTGGGTTCTGGAAGGCAGGGTCTGCCTTCTCTACTATCATCTGTGTTGCAACTGTAACTACAGGTATATTACGATTTCTCTTGTTTAGAGCATACTTAAGTGCCTGCTGCAGGTGATAGCCGATATATCCTTGTGACATTGCACCGCATACGTCAAATGGCATTGGAGGGGTTGTTTCCTTTGCAGTTTCTGATGCAAGAAGGATTCTGCCCACCTGTGGCCCATTACCGTGTACGACTGCCATTTCATAGCCTCTTGAACTGATTTCGGCAATATAGTCGCAAGTGTTTTTTACAACTTGTAGCTGTGCCTCGGCAGTAGCTTCACCCTTACCGGATTGAAGCGCGTTACCGCCTAGGGCGATTACTATTTTTTGTGACATGTTATTCTCCTTTTTCAAACATAATGCGCGGGGTCAAAGTGTAATGCGCGGGATTTTTCGTTCGCAACGAGGCGCACGATAATGCGAGACGCGACGCGTACACGAGGTACGCAAGGCGGCGAGGCATTAGGGAGCAACAAAGTTGCGGGCGAAAAAGACAAGCATTACAGATCGTCACGGTTTACAGGACACGACATACATCTAGGGCCTCCGCGTCCTCTTGACAACTCTGCACTTGGGATAGTCAATACTTTGACACCCTTTTTATCTAATAGGTCGTTAGTTACGTAGTTTCTTTCGTAGGTTACTACGGTTCCTGGTGCGATGCAAAGTGTGTTGGATCCGTCGTTCCACTGCTCACGCTGTGCTGCCATTGGATCGGTGCCACCGCAACGAATTAGTTCTACTGCTGGTAATTTCAAAACCTTTTTCAGGATGTTGGTTAACTGGTCTGTAACTGTTTCGAAATGTGCCTTGCCATCCTTACCTAAAGTAATCTCGAACAACTGAAGTGGTCCTTCGATTTCAGGATGGATTGTGAACTTGTCGTAGTCTACCATTGTGAATACTGTATCTAAATGCATGAATGCTCTGCACTTAGGAATGTCAAATACCAATACCTTCTTGAAGGTTGATTTGTTGAGCATGTTCTCTGCGAATCTTTCGATTGCTGCTGGAGTTGTTCTTTGGCTCAAGCCGATTGCAACGGTTTCTGCGTTTAGTACAAGAACGTCTCCACCTTCGATTGAATACTCGTGATCATAATCGTACCAGATTTGTGAACCTTCCGGTGCAAAATCCTTATTATGAAGGAACATGTATTTCAATAGAAGTGATTCTCTTCTTCTTGTAGCTGTGCTCATGTGATGGATATTAAGTCCGTTACCTACACATGCGCCTGGGTCTCTTGTGAAGTAAAGGTTTGGCATTGGATCCATGTAGAATGGATATGCTGATGAAATAAAATCTGCAAGAGATTTGCTCTTTACATTTTTAATTTCGTTTCTCTTTACTCCTGCAATAAGCTTAGATACCATTTCTTTTTCTGGCATATTGATTAGGTAATCATAGATTGCCTCTTCAACTGCTGGTGAGCTAATATTGCTCTCATCTAAAAATTTATTTAAAAATTCGGTCTTAACCTTCGGGTCCTTTAGTGCCTTGGCGGTTTCGTCTACATAGTAGATAACCTCAACACCATTTTCTCTTAATACTTCTGCAAATCTGTCATGCTCCTGCTGAGCAACCTTTAGGAAAGGAATGTCATCAAAAAGCAATCTTTCGAAGTTATCAGGAACTAGGCCTTCAACCTCTTCGCCGATTCTGTGAAGCAATACCTTGTTTAACTTACCTATTTCTGAATAGTTATGAATTCCGGGATACATGAGTGTTCCTCCTCTCTGTTCCTCTTTCATTTTATTTTGCATATATAATACGCAGGGAAATTCGTTTTATTTTTTGCATATATAATGCGAGACGCGACGCGTACATATATAATACGCAGGGAAATTCGTTTGTGGCTAGGCAGCGATTGAGCGCCGGCACGGAGCGTACATACGGTACGTGAGTACCAAGCGATTGAGCTAACAACGCCACAGGCGAATTTAACAAGTATTATGCTATTGTGGCAACAATAACAGCCTTAATAGTATGCATACGATTCTCTGCTTCGTCGAATATCTTGGAGTTCTTGGATCTGAATACTTCGTCGGTTACCTCACGGATGTCATAGCCTAATTCTTTTTGGCTCTGTGCCATTGTTGTTTCGAAATCGTGGAATGAAGGTAAGCAGTGTAAGAAGATAACATCATCATTACCTGTCTGGGCAAGCATTTCCTTAGTTACTCTGTAAGGAGTTAATAGTTTAACTCTTTCTGGAATCTGTTCTTCTTCACCCATTGATGCCCAGATGTCAGTGTAAAGAACGTCTGCACCCTTTAGGCAAGCTTTGTCGGAGCTGATTTCGATAACTGCACCAGTTTCCTTTGCAACTTCATTTGCTCTTGCAACTACTGTCTTATCAACTTCCTTAGCTAGTGCTTCTGGACCGTATGCTACGAAATGCATTCCCATCTTAGCGCAGCCGTACATCCATGCATATGCCATGTTGTTTCTGATATCTCCACAGAATACAACTTTAACCTTGCTTAATGGTTTGGCTACGTGTTCTTCAATTGTTAATAGGTCAGCTAAAATCTGAGTTGGATGGTCAACGTCTGTTAAACCGTTCCATACGGGTACTCCGGCATACTTAGCTAGGTCTTCAACAACCTGCTGCTTGTATCCTCTGTACTCGATACCATCGTAGAATCTGCCAAGAACCTTTGCAGTGTCCTCTAATGATTCCTTCTTACCCATCTGTGAGCTCTTGGAGTCAAGGAATGTTACGTGTGCACCCTCTTCTAAGCATGCAACTTCAAATGCGCATCTTGTTCTTGTTGAAGTCTTTTCGAATAACAAGCAAACATTCTTTCCTCTTAATACATAATTGTAGATGCCAGCTCTCTTCTTTGCCTTTAGATCATGTGCTAGGTCAAGCATGTATCTAATTTCTTCTGGTGTGAAGTC
>DATESI010000110.1:0-7474 GCA_035270905.1 Anaerovoracaceae bacterium | reverse complement strand
TTGATATTTTGCTGGGTGTTTTTTTATTAAACTTGGTTGGTTTAACTTTATTAAACTTGGTTGTGTTCGATTATCACGTAAGATGGTAGTATGTAGCTACAAGGTAAGGGAGGACGCTCTCAAATAAAAAGGATGGCTAAGCATGGAAGATGAAAAGGTCGTTGCATGCTAGCGATTAAAAAGTCTACGGAGGTAATGAAATGAAAATTAATGATTTTAAATTAGAATGTTACTTTAGCTTATATGAATTTACAGCACCATATCTATTAACACAATCCGATTGTGAATCCTTTGTTACTAAGGATTTGCTGGCATTGGAACCTGGCGCAGAGGAAGAATATTTGAACCAATGGCTTGGATATTCAGAAACTTGGGGTGATCCTGAGCTTAGAAAAATTATAGCAGGATTGTATAAGACAATGGTAGACAAAGATGTGCTTGTTTTCCACGGAGCTCAGGAGGCAATATTCGATTACATGAATGTTGTTCTTGATGAAGGTGATCATATGATTTCTATGTTTCCTAATTATCAATCTGCATATGAGCTTGCAAATTCAATTCCTAATTGCGAATATTCCAAGTGGTGGATTAGAGATGTAAACGGCAAATGGACTGTTGACTTTGATGAGTTAGAAGCACTAATTAAGCCAAATACAAAGCTTATTACAGTTAATTCACCTAATAACCCAACAGGCTATACATTTACAAATGCTGAAATCAAAAGACTTTGTGAAATTTGTAAGAAGCATGATTTGTATCTTTTCTCAGATGAGGTATATAAGGGTGTTGAATTAGATGGCGAAAAGAGAGATTGGATGGCAGACCATTACGACAAGTGCGTATCACTTGGTGTAATGTCCAAGGCATACGGACTTGCAGGTCTAAGAGTTGGTTGGTTAGTAACTAAGGACCACGAGTTGCTTGACAAGATGGCAAAATACAAGAATTACTTAAGCATCTGCGATTCAGTTCCATCAGAATATTTGACTAAGGTTGCTCTTAAGCATAGTGATGAATTACTTGACAGAACTCGCAAGATTATTGCTGACAATATCAAGCTTGCAGATGCATTCTTTGCAAGACATCCGAAGGTTTTCCAAAAGTTCGACATTCCGGCAGGACCTGTTGCATTCCACAAGCTATTACTTGATATGCCTGTTAAGGATTTCTGTCAGCTTGCAGTTGATAAGAAGGGTGTACTACTTCTTCCTTCAGAAATATATGACATTGATGGAGAACAGTATTTTAGAATGGGATATGGACGCAAGGGCGTTGCTGAAGCATTAGAAAAATTCGAAGAATTTATCATTGAAGAAGGATTCGATAAATAATTATAGCAGTTAAGAAATTAACATAGGAAGTACGTGGATAGTCTAAATTGTGTGTGACTATTCACGTGTTTCCATTTTAAACAGGAGGTACAAGTAATGAAAACCTTATTATTAAGTTTGAAGGACGTTGAGTCTGTTCTATCAATGGAAGAGGTAATTGACGCTGTTGAGCAGGGATATATTGCGTATAATGCAGGTAAGGTAGAGCAGCCAGACATCGTTTCTATAGAGGTTCCGGCCAACAACGGAGAAACAGATATTAAGTCATGTTATAACGAAATGAACGAGACTATTTCCGTTAAGATTGCATCAGGATTCTATGACAACGGCAAGAAGAATGATTTGCCTACAATGATAGGTACAATCCTGCTTTATGACGGCAAGGACGGCTCGCCACTTTGCATTATGGATGGAAGTCTAATAACAGGAATCAGAACAGGTGCGGCAGGTGCCATTTCATCTAAGCTGCTGGCTAGGAAGAATTCCAAGAAGGTTGCAGTCTTTGGAGGCGGCGGTCAGGCAAGAATGCAGATTTATGGTCTAACAAAGGTTATGGACATTGACGAAATTAGAGTGTATAGTGAATATGAGGGCGAGCTTCCAAAATACAAGGAAGATGTTGAAAAAAATACAGGCGTTAAGGTCATCATTTGCGACAATGTAAAGGATGCAATGGAAGGCGTAGATATTGCAATTTCAACCACCCCATCAAAAAATTATTTAGTCGAGAAGTCTCTTGTGAAGCCGGGGATGCACATCGTTGCAGTAGGTGCCGACATGGCAGGTAAGAACGAATGGGATCCAGAGATTTTTAGGAATGCCAAGGTTGTAAACGACAGCATCATGCAGTGCACTACTAGGGGAGAAACAAGAAATGCTCTTGTCTGCGAAGTCATCAAAAAGAGTGACATTTACGGTGAAATCGGACAGCTTCTAGCAGGAGAAAAACCCCTCCGCGAAAATGATGATGAAATTACCATCTTCGATACAACGGGAATGGGTATTCAAGACAACGTTACAGCTGTCAAGGTTTACGAAATTGCCAAGGCAAAGGGCTTAGGAGACTATTTCGAATTCATCTAAGCTTAGATATTAAAGATTTGAGTTGGGTGAAAAATCCTATAAAAAATGAGAGGTGAATTTTATGAAGTTTAATATTATTGATGCTTTTACTAATCAGGTGTTCGGTGGTAATCCAGCAGGAGTTGTAATGCTACCTCAGGGAACAGACTTCCCAAGTGATGAGGTTATGGTAAAGACAGCTGCAGAGCTAAGATACTCAGAAACTGCATTTATCAAAAACCTAGGAAATGGGAGATTCAATGTAAGATACTTTACTCCCGCTGCAGAGGTTGACCTTTGTGGTCATGCGACTATCGCATCATTTTATAATCTGCTTAAGGATGGTGTCATTGAGGCAGGCAAAACCTATATCAATGAGACTCTAGCAGGAACACTTGAAATCGTGGTTAATGAGGATTCAATCCTTATGGATATGGGGGACCCTGTAATCTATGATACTATTGAAGATTTGGATGAACTATACAAGGTCATGGGAATTGACTACAAGGAACAGGGAGTATATGATGCAGACAAGAGCATTACGCTACTTCCAAAGAAGGTGTCCACAGGCTTAATTGACATTATGATGCCTGTAAGAAACGAAGCAGAGCTTGAAAAAATAGACCCTGATATGAAGGCATTAACCGAGCTTTCTAAGAAGTATGAGGTAGTTGGCGTTCACGCCTTCACCGTTAACACTAAGGATGGCTGTATCCATGCAAGAAACTTCGCACCTCTATATGACATAGATGAAGAAGCCGCAACAGGTACATCAAATGGGGCATTAACATATTATCTATATAACTATGGTATTCTTAAGCTTGATACAGTAAACACTGTAATTCAGGGAGAAAAGATGCTTAGACCGTCAGAAATCAAGACACAGATTACTATGCAAGGCGGCAAAGAAAAGGTTAAGGTAGGTGGAATGGCAGTAAGCCTCGCAGAAGGAGAAATCCACATCTAACTTCTGCTACAATTAATTTGTTATAGAACCTAAAAGGCGATACAATATCCCTCGAAAAAGGACGCTCACGCTCTATACTAGAGTGACAGCTCCTCGGGACATTATATCGCCTTTATATTGTAAAAAATCAATGTGGACTAGTTGTGATACTGTGGTTCATGGTACTATTTTAGCGGTTGTTCTTCTTTATAAACTCTATGAACTCGTCCTCTGGTAGTGGGCGGGAGTAGTAGAAGCCTTGGATGTAATCGCTTTCTAGGCTGATTACTCTATTGGCCTGTTCCTCTGTTTCCACACCTTCAGTTACAGTTAGAAGGTTCATCTTGGAGAACATACGAACTAGCTCATCAAACATTACCTGAACGGCTGACTTCTCAGAGTTGAGAAGGGTCTTATCAAGCTTGATTATATTGAATGGGAAGTCCGCAACCTGTGCAAGATTAGCAAAGCCTGTTCCAAAGTCATCAAGAGCAAACTTGTAGCTTGACCTAGCCATAGAAGTCATGAATCTGGTCAAGTTTTCGGGATGCTTAGTTGCTGCTGTTTCTGTAACCTCGAAGCATAGCATTTCTGGTTTGGCACCACAGGAGGTTACAATTGAGCGAACATCGTCACATATGTCTGTGAAGAAGTCTGCTGCAGATAGATTGATTTCTATACAATCGACACCGTAGCTTTCAATCTCAGGATGTCTATATAGGAATTGGCAAGCTCTGCGGATTACCATTTTGTCTATATCCTGGATTAATCCTGTCTTTTCGGCTACGACGATGAATTCGTCAGGGGAGACAACACCTAGCTGTTCATCCTTGAATCTAAGCAAAACCTCGCAGGAGGTAAATTTCTTTTCCTGGATGTTGTAAATGGGCTGGAAATTTATTGTGAAGTTCTTTTCTCCTTCGGATAAGGCCTTTCTTAGAGCATTGTCAACAAGCTCGTATCTCATAGCCTTTCTCAAAATATCACCGTTAATATGTTCAATAGTTCCAATGTCGTCATTGCTTAATGCGGAGTAGGTGAGATCAATAAGGTTAATTACATCCTCTGGTGAATTGAAGAAGTCTTGGCTGTCGAAGTATCTAACGGTTGCACGCAGACTGACCTGACCTCTTGAGGTTCTCCAGGTGTTCTGGAACCTGTGGCTAATATCTGCGATGGCGTTTTGATATTGCTCTTCGGTATCAGCTATCAAGAGGAAGCGTGTGCCGAAGGTTCTAAATGCCCAGACATGCTTGCCCTCAAGACCTGTCAAGAATAAACCAACCTCTCGCATGGCTTCATCGCCTGTCCATATTCCGTAGGTATTGTTCACCTTGCGTATTCCGCGAACATCAAGTCCAACTAAGAAGATTCGACCCTTTTCTGAAATTCTGTCGCTTAGGAAGGTGAGCAGGGCAGTGTAGTTGAATACACCTGTCATAACATCCACCATTGACTCAGGGTTCTCAATAGTAAAGAACAGCATAAGAATTGCAATGGTAATACCAACACCTGTCAGCAAAGCATCAGGGAAGAGGATTTGTAGGATAAGAGCAACGGCATTGAATGCAATAAATCCGATGATGGACCAGAATATCTCCTTACGCATTTCCAAACGGTATCGCAATAGTAATATGACGGATACGGTGAAATAGAAGCAGGTACTAATGTATAGAGTATTAAACCAAGGACCTCTGGTATAAACCAAAAATCCAAGGGAATTGTCAAGATAAAATACTAGATGAGTGAAATGATTTGAAAGTATTAATGCTAATGTTAAAATTGCAGGAACCAAAAATAGACGAAGGGTTCGGCTTCGAGAAAATTGCTTGTTGGCAGACCATAATACGTATGTCATTAATAAAACAGGGAAAATGGTCTGAACGCTATAAAAGGCAGTGTTAATAATTTGGTTAATCCAGGCAGGATAATTGTGTGCGAATTCAATTGTATGTGCACCTACAATATCCAAAGAAAGATCAAGTATTGCGATCCAAAGTATGAATCCAAAAAGTCTTGTTAAAATGTCAGGAAATCTTCGTAGTGTATAGAATCTAACTGTGATGACTAATAAAACCGCCAGAGCCGTTACCTCGAAGTCAACAATATAATGAAATTGCATTTATTTCTAGTCCTCCTCTTAACCCGTCAAATTATCATCATCACCGTTATATTTTAGCATTTTCTAGGAAAAAAAACAAGACAAAGGTTGACAAAAAGTGTAGATTTTCTTCTCAAACAAAGAAATAGTTCGTTATTTCGTATTTTGATTGGATGAGAAACATGATATACTATTACCATACCTGTAGCACAGCAAAGAGGAGAAGCAAAATGAATTTTAAAGATAGTTTGGTAGTGGGAATTTCATCTCGAGCATTGTTCGATTTGGAAAAGGAAAACGAGATATACGAAAGGGATGGTCTGGATGCATACCGTGCATATCAGATTGACCATGAAAAGGATATACTCAAGCCAGGTGCAGGTTTTCAGCTGGTCAAGGCATTGATGCGTATCAACGAAAGCTCCAAGGACCGAAGGACAGAAATTATTATCATGTCCAGAAACAGTGCTGACACAAGTCTAAGAATTTTTAATTCGCTGGATTACTATAACCTTGATGTGAGCAGAGCAGCTCTTGCAGGCGGGATGTCTATTTCACCATATCTGCCTGCCTTCGATACGGACTTATTCCTATCGGCCAACGAGGAGGATGTGCAGCATGCCATAGACGAAGGATTTGCAGCAGGTATAATTTGCACAAACCCTGGATTTGCAATAGATCCAAAGGATGAAATAGAACAAATTCATATAGCCTTCGACGGAGACGCAGTAATCTTCTCTGACGAGGCCGAGGCAATATACAAGGAAAAGGGCCTTGAGGCCTTTGTTGAGCACGAAAAATGCAACGCCGAGAACCCTTTGCCTAAAGGGCCATTTGCTAAGCTGCTCAAGACTTTGTCTGACCTTCAAAGGGAATTTCCTCCGGAAAGTGTGCCTATCAGAACGGCACTTGTGACTGCAAGAAACGCTCCGGCCCACGAAAGGGTAATCAAAACCCTGGATGCATGGGGAGTTCGCATTGACGAAGCCTTTTTCCTGGGAGGAATGGAAAAGAGCCAAGTGCTCAAGGCCTTCGGAGCACACATTTTCTTCGACGACCAGGCAACTCATGTTGACCCAGCATCAGAATTTGTGCCGTCGGCTAGGGTGCCATACGAGAGCGGTAGCAAGCTGGCAAAGTAAGAAACAGAATTTGAGCCATGGCCTTGCGGGTGAAGCAGGCTGTGCATGATTTATAACAGGGGGAGAAATTAGAGATGGGGAATACATGCAGGAAAAAAAGTAGCAGAAAAAGAAAGGCTAGTGGCGGTGCTTTTGCGGCATGGCTCAAGGTTATGGGGGCCTTGGCTTTACTAGCTGTGCTGATTATTATGCTGGTGTTTGTCTTTGGGAACAGGGACAATGGGACAGCTCTTAATACAGAGCTTATAGAATATGAAGGAGACATTAGAAGCTATGATGATGGGGACATACGCTCCATAAGTGGCGTCGATGTTTCTACATACCAAAGAGAAATTGACTGGAGTAAGGTGCGAGAGCAGGGAATAAGTTTCGCCATGATAAGATGCGGGTACAGAACTCACGAAGAGGGCATTCTCAACGAGGATGATATGTTTAAGACCAATCTTCAGGGGGCACTTGATGTGGGCCTTGATGTGGGCGTTTACTTCTATTCACAGGCTGTAACCGAGGAAGAGGCAAAAGAAGAAGCTGACTATGTTATAGATTTGATTAAGAATTATAGCATTGTCTATCCTGTAGCATTTGACATGGAATATACATACGACGATGAGAGAATTAAGGCTCTCAGCAGTGAAGAACTAACTGAGGTTGCCAAGGCATTTTGCAAGAGGATTGAAAGAGCTGGATATGAGCCTATGATTTATGGTAATCATACGTGGCTAACAGAGCATGTAAACCTCAATGAACTAGATAAATATGATATTTGGATTGCGGATTATTCGGATAATCTGACCTTCCCAAACAGGGTCAAAATGTGGCAATACACCAACGAGGGCAGGGTCTCCGGTATTCCAACAAATGTTGACCTTAATATGTTTTTATTGTATAATTA
>DATESI010000109.1:0-5650 GCA_035270905.1 Anaerovoracaceae bacterium | reverse complement strand
GTTACAGTCATGCTGGTAGGCCTTGTTAATTCAGGGATAATGAACCTAGGCAACACTGTCGGTGTAATCATGGGATCCAATATTGGAACTACCGTAACTGCATGGATACTAAGTTCCACCGCCATAGATGGGGACAGCGTGTTTATCAAGATGCTTAAGCCTGAATCATTTTCACCTATTCTTGCTCTTATTGGTGTAATACTGATAATGATGGCAAAGTCTAATCGTAAGAAGGACATTGGTACTATTATGGTAGGCTTCGCAGTGCTTATGTATGGAATGAGCTTCATGGGAGATTCAGTAGAGCCTTTGGCAGATGATCCTTCCTTCACATCAATCCTGACAGCATTCCAAAACCCAGCACTGGGAATTCTTGCAGGACTTGTACTAACAGCAGTAATCCAGAGCTCATCAGCATCAGTAGGTATTCTGCAAGCGATTTCTCTTACAGGAGTTTTGTCATATGGAATGGCACTTCCTATTATAATGGGACAGAATATCGGAACCTGTGCCACAGCACTTATCTCCAGTATAGGAGTTAACAGACATGCTAAACGTGTTGCGGTAATACACATTTCCTTTAATTTAATTGGTACTGCAGTATGTGTGGCCTTATTCTACCCACTCAATGCATTCCTTGATTTTGCCTTTGTAGATTTATCAACAGGGCCTGTGGGAATAGCAATTATGCATAGTATATTCAACATATTTACAACAGCAATATTACTTCCTTTCTCCAAGAAGCTCGTTAAGCTTGCCGAGAAGATTATTAAGGATATTCCAGATGAGGGTGAAGAGGAATTAGCATTCCTAGATGATTTGCTACTGAACACTCCTTCCATTGCACTTTCGGAATGTAGCAGAATTACAATGGACATGGCAACAATCGCGAAGAATTCATTCGATTTATCCATGGAAATGCTGTTTAAGTATAATGATACGCAGGCAGCAACCATTGCCAAGGAAGAAGGTCTGGTTGACGTTTATGAGGACAAGCTTGGATCATATCTGGTTAAGCTTTCAAGCCGTGATTTGTCCGATAAGGATACTAGGCAGATTTCTACACTTCTTCATACTATAGGAGACTTCGAAAGAATCAGTGACCATGCGCTTAATATAGTTAAGACATCACAAGAAATATACGAAAAGGGAATTATCTTTTCTCCTGCAGCACAAGAGGAAATCGGCGTGGCAACTCAGGCATTGCATGACATTCTTGACATGACAACCAAGGCATTTGCAAGCGGAGACCTTGAACTTGCCGGAAGAGTTGAACCTCTTGAACAGGTTATTGATGGTCTTATCGAAAACATTAAGCTTAACCATACAGAAAGACTTCAAACAGGTGATTGCACAATAGAACATGGCTTCGTACTTTCTGATTTGATGAATAACTACGAGAGAGTATCGGATCACTGCTCCAACATTGCTGTTGCCATGATAGAAATTTCCAAGAACAGCTTCGGAACCCACGAATACTTGAATAAGGTTAAGAGTATGGAAAACCCTGAATTCAGGAAAATGTACGATGAGTATGAGGCAAAATATACTTTGAAAAAATAAATAGTGCAAATCGTTGAAAAAAAGTCAAAAATTATATATAATGTTTTAGTAAATGTAAATGCTAATTAATGAACACAATATCATTAATAAATATATATTTTGAAGAGGAGAACAAAAATGGGATTTGCAAATGAAGTCGGAATTGATTTAGGAACAGCCAATGTGCTTGTTTATATAAAGAATAAGGGTATCGTTTTGAACGAGCCATCAGTAGTAGCTATTAATAAGGACACTGATGACATCCTAGCTGTTGGTGAGGAAGCAAGATTGATGCTAGGCAGAACTCCTGCTAACATCATCGCAGTAAGACCACTTAGAGACGGCGTTATTTCCGACTATGACATCACAGAAAGAATGCTAAAATATTTCATAAGAAAGACCTGCGGAAGCGGAAGATTTTTCAAGCCTAGGATTATGGTTTGCGTACCAAGTGGCGTAACTGAGGTAGAAAAGAGAGCCGTTAGAGAAGCAGCACAGCAGGCAGGGGGTAAGGATGTATTCCTTATGGAAGAACCTGTTGCAGCAGCAATTGGAGCAGGAATTGATATTTCGTCACCTGACGGAGTAATGGTAATGGACATCGGTGGAGGAACTACTGATATCGCTGTTATTTCCCTTGGTGGTATAGTTGCAAGTACATCCGTTAAGATGGCCGGAGATAAATTCGACGATGCAATTATCAAATATATGAGGAAGGTTCATAAGCTGTACATCGGTGAACGAACTGCAGAAGAAATCAAGCTGACAATAGGAACAGCATTCCCAAGGACAGAATCTGTTAAACGTGAATGTAGAGGTAGAGACCTTGTAACAGGACTTCCAAAGACAGTTGAGGTTTCATCAGAAGAAATCATGGAAGCTCTTGAAGAACCACTTCATGCAATTTGCGAGGCGGCTCACAGCGTTCTTGAGCAGACCCCACCAGAGCTAGCTGCTGACATCAGTAACACAGGCATTGTAATAACAGGTGGCGGAGCATTGCTTCACGGAATAGACAAGAGAATCGAGGAGCGTACAGGAATCCATGTAACTATAGCTGATGACCCTAAGTCATGCGTGGCAATAGGAACAGGCAAGGCTCTCAACGAAATGGATGCCTTAGAAAGCAACCAGTTGAATAGAAGAGCACCATATCTATAAAAAACAGGCTCTCGCGTATATCGCGGGAGCTTTTTGCACTTATGAAGAAAGGACTAGGGTCGGCACACCCGTGCCGACCCCCGAAATGAAGAAAGGACTAGTGGAGGCACACCCGTGCCGACCCCCGAAATGAAGAAAGGACTAGCGGAGGCACACCCGTGCCGACCCCCTAGGGTAATAAAAAAATGAAGTTAGAATTAATTGCCACCGCAACCTTCGGTCTCGAAGCCGTTGTAAAACGCGAGATTGAAGCTCTTGGCTACAAAATAATTAAATCAGAGGATGCCAAAATAACCTTTATGGGAGATGAGCGTGCAATAGCGCGCTGCAACCTATGGCTTAGAAGTGCCGACAGAGTTCTTGTGAAGATGGCTGAGTTTACAGCCCTTGAATTCGAAGAACTATTTCAACAGACCAAGGCTGTTGCATGGGAGGAATGGATACCCCTTGATGGCAAATTTACCGTGACGGGGACCTCAGTCAAGTCCAAGCTCCATAGCGTGCCTGCATGTCAGAGCATTGTGAAGAAGGCAATAGTCGAGCGAATGAGAGACTTTTATTCAGTAGACACATTTGAAGAGACCGGTGCAGAATACACCATCAAAACAACAATCCTTAAGGATAGAGTAACCTTGACAATGGACACAAGCGGAGCAGGACTTCATAAGCGTGGGTATAGAGTTAGGGACGTTGCGGCGCCTATTAAGGAAACATTGGCAGCTGCTATGGTTCAGCTCAGTTTTTGGCGTAGCGGCAAGCTGCTTATAGACCCGTGTTGCGGGTCAGGGACTATTCCTATTGAGGCTGCAATGATTGGCAGGAATATTGCTCCTGGACTTAATCGCAAGTTCGCAGCAGAGGGCTGGGATGCAGTGCCTGCAGAGATTTGGAAGGAAGAACGCAAGAAGGCCTTCGAGGCAATGGATTACGACGGAGATTTGAAGATTTATGCCTTTGATATAGATACCAAGGCTATTGAAGCCGCAGAGGCAAATGCAGAAGAAGCGGGGGTAGACGACTGCATCATCTTCAAACGTATGGATATGGCCAAGCTTGAGGCCAAAGAAAAATACGGAATTATCATCACCAACCCGCCATATGGTGAGCGTATAGGTGAACAAGAGCAGATAGATAAAATCTACAAAAAATATAAGGAATTCTATGCACAGAATCCTACATGGTCCCTATTCATCATTACCACAGACAAGACGGTAGAGCAAAAGATTATGGGATGCAACGCAACTAGACGTCGCAAGCTGTATAACGGCAGACTTGAGGTTTGCTACTATCAGTTCCACGGCGAGAGACAGCCGCGAGAGCCAAGGGCTGAATACCCCAAAAGAAAACCAACAGACAATGCAAAATGAAGGAGAACCAAGGTGAAGATAACAGTTGATAAACAACTAAAGACACCCCTTTACTGGCAAATATCCAACCAGATTAGAGACATGATACTAAGTGGACAGCTGCCCCATGGTGCCATTCTTCCATCTGAGAGGAGCTTGGCGGAGATATTGGACGTTCATAGAAACACGGTGGTTAAGGCCTACGCTGATTTGAAGGACAAGGAACTTATAGCCGCGTCCCAAGGAATCGGATATAGAGTTGAATTCTCAGGTGATACTAACCTGCACGAAAAGGGATCCCGCAATGGCGGCCAGAAGCTTAGACCCGTAAACTGGGACCACGCCATTAAGGACCAATACCTTGACATGGAAAAAACCTTTGACGATATATTCTCTCGCTTCGACGACGACTACCTTATTTCCTTTGCGGGAGGAATGGCTGCACCAATATACGATAAGGAAAGACTTGCTGTTGACATGGCCGAAATCCTTAACGAAGAAGGGAAAATCCCAATGTTCTTCTCCCCATACCAGGGAGATATTGAGTTGAGGCAGCGAATCCTATCCTACCTTAGAACCAAGGGAATCAAGGCGGGACTCAGCGAGGTTCAGATAATGAGTGAAACTAACCAGGCCTTGGATTTCATCGCTACCGCCCTGTTAAGTGAGGGAGACACCGTAATTACAGAGGAGCCTATGTCACCGGACGTTTACCGAGTAGTGGAACTTGCAGGCTGCAGGGTTATTCCCATACCCGTAGACGGAAGCGGTATGCAGTGCGACAATATTGAACCTATTATCGAAAAGTATCACCCTAAGTTTATATATATAAACTCCAGTTACCATGATCCCACATCAGTGACCCTCTCCCTTGAGCGTCGCAAAAAACTCATGGAGCTTTCCAACAAGTATCGCCTGCCAATCATAGAGGAGGATGCGGCGTCAGAGCTTACATACGAGAACCAACCTATGCCGACCCTCAAATCCATGGATACTACAGGTAATGTAATTTACATATATTCATTTTCCCTAACCTTCGTGCCAGGGCTTACCATGGCATTCATAGTGGGTTCAGCCAAGCTCATCAAGAGCATAAGCTATTTGGTCTCCATCAGACTCACCTCACTTGACCTGATTACCCAAAAGCTTTTGGCTAAGTACCTGGCAAACGGCATGTATTACCGCAAGCTTGACGAGCTGCTTCATCTTTATCGCGAAAAAAGGGATTTGATGTGCAGGTATCTCGACGAGGCAAGACCCCTTGGGATTTCCTATGAAAAGCCTCACGGCGGGGTTTACGTCTGGTGCAAACTGCCAGCAGGCATCGACAGCAAGACTCTGGTGAACATTGCCTTCAAGGAAGGCATTTCCTTGATACCAGGGGATGTATTTTACCCATTGAAGAATGGGGGTAAGGACTATATAAGGCTGAATTATTCCTATGAGAGCAAGGAAAGAATTGAAGAAGGAATGAGCAAGCTTTTGGAGATAATAAAAAATGTACTGGCACACTAAATAACACGAGTGCTGGTACTTTTATTTTTTGGCAAATATAGTATGTTTTTTCTATAAACAGAAAGACTATAATTTATGATTAAAAT
>DATESI010000108.1:0-3691 GCA_035270905.1 Anaerovoracaceae bacterium | reverse complement strand
TACCTAGGTGGTTGATACACCCTAGCATAAAACCCAAAGCAGCCCCCTGAGCCAATGCTCAAAAAGGGCTGCTTTTTCTTGTAACCAAATTGAAAGATTTTTTGTCACTAAATTGTAATTTTTAATAGCTATAATGAACTCATAAAATCAAAAGGAGGTCATTATGGCTATTTTATTTACGAAGGATTTAACCAAGATATATGGTAAGGATGAAAATGAGGTTCGCGCGTTAGACGGCGTGAGTATGGAGGTTCGGGAAGGCGAAATGCTGGCAATTGTCGGCACATCGGGTAGCGGCAAGAGTACGCTTCTTAATATGATCGGCGGACTGGACACTCCAACATCAGGGGAAATTAATGTAAGAGGCAAGGACATAAGGAAAATGAAGGACGAAGCCCTGACCATCTTTAGAAGAAGAAATATCGGCTTTGTATTCCAGAATTACAATCTGGTGCCGGTGCTCAATGTTTATGAGAACATTGTCTTGCCAATCGAACTTGACGGGCTTAAGCCTGATACCCCATTTATTGACGAAATAATTCATACCCTGGGACTGGAGCAAAAGCTTACCACTATGCCAGGGAAGCTTTCGGGAGGTCAGCAGCAAAGGGTTGCTATCGCAAGAGCTCTATCAACTAAGCCTGCCATTATTTTGGCAGATGAGCCCACAGGAAATCTTGATAGCAAGACCAGCATGGATGTAATTCTTCTTATGAAGACCATAAGCCAGAAGTTTAACCAGACAACAGTAATCATCACTCATAATGAGGAAATTGCTCAGATGGCAGATAGAATTATTCGAATTGAAGATGGAAAGATTGCATAGCAGGGGTGAAAGTAATGCATAAGAATAATAACAGCGCGGCAGTGAAAAGGCTTGCCAAGAGGACATCCCAGGCCAATCGCACCAGAAACCTGGTTACGGTTATAGCCATTATCCTCACAACATTTATGATTTCTACAGTCTTTAGTATTGGTGTAAGCTTTGCCAAGAACTATAAGATTATGATGATTAGAGATACAGGAACTACGGCCAATATGTTTTTGCCAAGACCGTCTGATAGCCAGATTGAGCAGATAAACTCTGTGGATGGAATTGACAGTACAGCCGAGAGAATGAACGTAGGCAGGGCGTACATCACAAGAGAAGGGGACGATGATGCTACAAGGCTTTCGATGCTTGCCTATGATAAGGAAGGCTTCGAGAAGCATTACACTCCGGCTATCGATAAGGTTGAGGGAACATATCCTGAGGCTGCTGATGAGGTAATGGTGTCGAGAGCAACCCTTGATTTACTTGGAATTGACAATCCGAAGATTGGTATGGAAATAGAACTTAATACCAATATAAATGGAGAATCAGCAATCAACAAGTACAAACTGACAGGGTGGTTTACTAATTTCAAGAGTCTTAACAGCGGAGGTTATCCTATAGTGCTGACTTCCATGACCCTTTGCGATGAATATGGGCTTGCACTCCAAAGAAACGGCGGTATTGAAATTGAAGCTGACCGTAATTACAGAGATGTGTATGATAAGCTTGTGGATGCAGTGGACCTACGCATAAGCCAGGAGATAGAGACATCATTTAATACAGAGGATGATTCGGCAGGCACACAGGCCGGGGCAATCCTTGTTATTGCACTCATCGGACTTTTCATTGTGCTCAGTGGATACTTGCTGATTTATAACATCATATATATATCAGTTTCCAAGGACACGAGATTTTACGGAATGCTTAAGACCATTGGCACATCACCAAGTCAGATTAGGAAGATAGTAAGGAAACAAATTACCAAGCTGGCGTTTATTGGAATACCCGTGGGTCTTGCCCTTGGCGGGACAACATCCTTCATAATCGTTCCGGCTGCAATGAAAATGTTCCAGACCGATTCAGGAGTTTACGCATCCCTTCCTGGGGAGATTTCCTTCAATCCATTGATTTTCCTAGGGGCAGCACTCTTCGCACTACTTACAATAGTAATAAGTTGCAGGAAACCAGCTAAAGTTGCAAGCAAGATTTCACCTGTAGAGGCAATGAAATACACGGGAGTCAGCACCAAGAAAAAGATAAAGAATAGAAAATCTACCAACGGTGGCAAGCTTCATAAGCTGGCATTCCACAACGTTTTTCGTGAGAAAAAGAGAGCAATGCTTGTGTTTGCATCGCTGTTTATGGGCATCATCACTATGCTTTCGGTTAACGGATTCCTAGGAAGCTTTGATGCCAAGAACTTCGCAGAATGGTATTTGCCAGAGGATTTCGCTTATCAACAGATTGCGGGAGAGCAGATACTTACCGAGAAACTGGTTGACCAAATCAAAGGCATTGAGGGCATCCAAGAGGTGGAAACAGTCAAGCACTATTACACTCAGGTCAAGTATGATGAGGACACACTAAAGCCTGTAATTAACGAGGGCTTCAGATGGGCTGAAAGCAACGGTTCAACCTACGAGGAATATATCGAAACATTGAGAACCTTGGATGATTACGGAAGCACATCATATGCTCTTGACAGCAGCTATGTGAAAAAATATAACGAAAAGCAAAAGGATGAAAGCAAAAAAATTGACCTAGAGCGATTTGAGCGAGGTGAAACAATTATTCTCCTAGGCGGCAAAGACTACGAGGAGATGATTGGCAAGGAAATTACAATGACAGGTGAGGACGGTAAGGGCAGTATGACTCGCCAGGGAGGAGGCGTAATGACATCCGATGAAGCAGGTATCGGCGGTTCAACATATACAGTCGGGGCGCCGTCAGGAATATTTGCCAGCTCCAAGGCTTACGACAAGCTGTTCCCTGATGCAACCATTTATTATATCAGAGTCAATGTTGATCCAGATTTTGAGCCAGCAATTAAGGCAGAACTAGAAACCCTCAACTCAGCCTTGCCGGCAGACGGAAGCTACGTCTACGAGTGTAAGACCAGCGAAATTGAGGCCTTCAAAACAACAATGCAAACCATGAATATCATGTCAGGAGGCATTTCAATACTGCTAATTGTTATTGGTATCATCAACTTTATCAACGTGATGATTACAGGAGTTTATAGCAGACGTCGTGAGCTTGCAGTCATGGAAAGTGTGGGAATGACCAAGAAACAGGTGAGCAAAATGCTTACATTTGAAGGCGTGTACTACGCAATCATAACAACAATACTTACAATGACAGCGGGTAACGGAATTCTGTACTATCTATCACAGAACATCAACACCATTGCAGATTACGCCCAGTTCCAGTATCCAACTGTACTGGTTATATCAATCGTAGTCGCATTGTTTGCAATTTGTACAGTAGTGCCGAGAATAGTATACAAAACAGTTTCCACCCAAAGCGTTACAGAACGCCTGCGAGAAGCAGAATAACAAGTAAAAACGCCAAAAACCTAAATAACACTTTTCAAACCCAGCCAATCCACGATATATTTAGGCGTACCAAGTTTTTAAGTAACAAAGAGCCTAAAATCACTAATTTAGCAGTTGTGAAAAAGACGTTTTACATATAAAATTAAAGGAAGAAAAGCGAGAGGACGCATATGGCAAAGATTTTACTCTTAGAAGATGATCAAAATTTGAATAAAGGTATCAAAATCGCATTGGAAAAGGACGACCATACAGTAGTTGCCGCACATAATTTCTTCGAGGGCGTAACAGCCTATTGCAAGGAGCAGTTCGACCTGTTTCTGCT
>DATESI010000107.1:0-3153 GCA_035270905.1 Anaerovoracaceae bacterium | reverse complement strand
AGACAAATCCAAGCTTTTGCACATGGCCATTTCCAAGGGATTGGAACGATGCAAATGACTAATATGAATAGCGTAGATGATTTGAAGATGACCCAAAAGGCACTCAATGAACAGCTTATAGAGGCACTATTGAAGGAACAAGAAAGAATAAAAGATAAAGACAAGGAAGACGATAAATAATGGAGCTTATAATAGGATTTATAGTTTTTGTTGCAATAATGCTTGTATGTCTCATTAAGGGATACACAATGCTAATAGCCCTAATTGCAGGCCTATTTATATTTGCAACAGTAGCATGCAGAAAAGGATTTTCAATAAAAGAGGTTACACGCCTTGGAGTTGATGGTGTCAAGGATGCAATCGTAGTAAGTGAGGTAATGCTTCTCATAGGATTTGTGACGGCAATATGGCGTTCATCGGGAACCATTACATTTTTCGTATATTATGGAATCAAGATAATAACACCTTCAACATTCATTGTAGTTACATTTCTACTGTGCACAGTTTTGTCATACGCCCTTGGGACATCCTTTGGGGTAGCCGGAACAGTAGGCGTTATTTTTATTGCTCTTGCAAGAAGCGGCGGAGTCAGCGAGATTGTAACAGCAGGTGCAATTATGTCAGGAATATACTTCGGAGACAGAAACTCACCAGTGTCATCAAGTGCGATACTTGTTGCAGCCATAACCCATACCAAGCTCTATGACAATGTGAAGATGATGATGCGAACCGTAATATTGCCCTACGGGATTTCCTTGGCAGTATACATAGTTCTTTCCATACTTAACCCAATACAAAAAGTTGACCAGAACATGCTGGATACACTCCAAGACGAATTTTCCATTTCATGGTGGTGCATAATTCCAGCCCTATGCATTTTGATACTACCCCTTCTCAAGGTAGAGGTAATAAAGGCCTTGATTGCCAGCATAGTGACAGGATTCATTATAAGCCTTGCAGTAGAAAAAATGCCATTGCTTACAGTTCTTAAGACCTGCATATTCGGGTATGAGGCACAGGAAAGCAATCTGGGAAGTATTCTTAACGGAGGCGGCATGCTATCCATGATAGAGGTGGTCTGCATAGTGGCTCTATCCAGTAGCTATTCCGGAATATTCGCTGGAACCAATCTTCTTGCGGACATGCAAAGCGTAGTCCAAAAACTAATGCACAAAATCGGCAGATTTTGGGCCCTCACAGTTGTGGGAATTGGCACGATAGCCATATTCTGCAATCAGACAATAGCCTCCATGATGGTAAGCGACATATTCAAAAAGCCGTACGAAGAGGATGGTGCCACTAGAGAAGAACTTGCAATGGACATCGAAAGCTCAGTTATCGTCCTTTCCGGCGTAGTGCCGTGGGCAATTGCCTGCTCCGTTCCACTCAAGTTCATGCAGGTGGGATTCGGTGCAGTACCCCTCAGCATTTTGATTTTCCTAATTCCAATTACATACGGACTGACCAAGGGACATTTCTTCCCAGGCAGTACCCGCAAGAAATAATAAATCACAACCCTCAAATCCAAGGAATATAATATTCTATTAACCGAAAGGGGTAGAATATTGAAATGAATTTGGCTATTGTAGGCACGGGAACCATGGGCAAGCTGGTATATGAGCTGGCCGCCCAAAACCACACCATAGAAAAAATTTGGTCCATAGAGCCAGCCATGGGGGAGACCCTTTGGGATTTGGGGAAATCCCTCGAGGGCATGGGCCCCTCGGGAGTGGGTTTGGTGCAAGGGGAGTGGGCGCGACAAGCGCGGCAAAGAATACCTGAAGGTGAGGGTATTGATGTAATAATAGACTTTAGTCACCCAAGGGCCCTCCCAATGATTAAGGATTATGTCACTAGGCAGGATGGCAAAGCAGCACTTGTTATAGCCACCACAGGCTACGATGAAGATAAAGAACGGGAGATTAAAGAGCTTGCAGAGACAGTTCCTGTGCTCAAAAACTCAAACTTTTCCTATGGAATAAACATGATGAAGAAGATACTTGTCCAGATGTCAGAAACACTGGGAGACATATCAGACATAGAGATTATAGAGAAACATCACAGCCAGAAGATAGATGCACCTAGCGGAACAGCCCTTCTGCTTGCAGATGCCATAGACCCAGCGGCAAGCCGCAGGCGTCTTTGCGGGAGAAGAGGTGAGAGCCGGCGAGGAAATGAAATAGGTCTTCATAGCGTGCGAGGCGGAACAATATTCGGTGAGCATACCGTAATCTTCGCAATGAAGGACGAAGTAATAGAGCTGAGACACACGGCCTTTTCCAAAGAAATCTTTGCCAAGGGTGCCATCGATGCAGCACTTTGGATTAAGGGCAGAGAGCCTGGATATTACAGCTTTGATAATATGCTCTATTGACTAAAATCAAATAATGTGATAAAACATAATACATGCGCGATTATAATATTTAAGAAGAAATACGAGGTTGAAATGGAGATAGAACTAAAGTACGCAGTAAATGATCCCTTATCATCAACTAAAATTTTTAGCGACGATTATCTAAACCAGATCAAGGACAGCGATTCAGAAGAACAGATTACAATGAGAGCGGTCTACTTCGATACAAAAGAAAAAGATTTACAAAATGAAAAGATTGCATTCAGAATCAGACAGGAAAACGAGAGGATTGTTGCCACCATTAAGTGGAACGGTTCAGCTGAGGACGGAATGCATATAAGAGAAGAATTGAACGTACCTGTTACAGATACGGCATATTTGAAGGATCCTACTGTGGAGATTTTTAATCAGAGTCCAATGGAGGATATCCTTAAGTCAGTGGTTGGAGATAAGAAGCTTGAGCCCCTGATGGAAATAAGCTTCATCAGAAGACAGATGCGAATCGATACAGGCAAGTCCATCAGCGTAATATCACTGGATGATGGAGAAATTAGAGCAGGAAGCAAGACCATGCCACTAAGAGAGCTTGAGATTGAGCTTTACTCCGGTTCACAGGAGGACATGACAGTTATGGGCAATAAGCTGGCCGAAAAGTACAATTTGGAGCCAGAAAACGAAAGCAAATACAAAAGAGGCCTAGAATTGCTCTAAAAGTTAGAATATAAATCGAAATGACTGTTGATAAAACGGTCATTTTTCGTATATAAACTTTACTTTTCTTCAAAAAAAGTATATAATAA
>DATESI010000106.1:0-2013 GCA_035270905.1 Anaerovoracaceae bacterium | reverse complement strand
CATATACTGTTCCGCAGGCTCTTCTTGCAAAGAAAATCTGTACGTCAATAGGAATGGATAAAATCTTTTTCCAAAATACAGGTACTGAATCAAATGAGGCTATGATTAAAATGGCTCGTAAATATGGTGTTGAAAAATATGGTCCTCATAAATATAATATCGTAACTGCAAAAATGGGATTTCATGGCAGAACTTTTGGAGCTATGTCAGCAACAGGTCAGCCTGATAATTCATGTCAGATTGGTTTTGGTGACATGACTCCAGGTTTTACATATGCAGAATATAATAACCTACAAGCTTTCAAGGACGCCTGCACAGACAATACAATCGCTATTATGATTGAGCCTGTACAAGGGGAGGGTGGTGTACATTCTGCAACGGTTGAGTTTATGACTGGGCTTCGTGAGTATTGTGATAAAAATGGAATGTTACTTCTTCTAGATGAAATTCAAACTGGTTGGTGTAGAACTGGCTCGGTTATGTGTTATATGCAGTATGGAATTAAACCTGATATTGTTTCGATGGCAAAGGCATTAGGTGGAGGTCTGCCGATTGGAGCAATATGTGCAAGTGCTGAGGTTGCAAAAGCATTTACTGTAGGTTCACATGGTACAACATTCGGAGGAAATCCTGTTGCGTGTGCAGCATCTCTAGCTCAGTTAGATGAACTTCTTGAGCGTGACCTTGCTGGAAATGCTAAGGAAGTTGGTGAGTATTTTATGGAGAAACTTAAATCTGTTCCTCATGTTAAAGAAGTCAGAGGTAAGGGGTTACTTGTAGGTGCAGAATTTGACGGTACTATAAATAGTGTCGATGTTAAGCATGGTTGTCTTGACCGAAAACTTCTTATAACAGCTATCGGCAGCAGCGTAATCAGAATGATTCCGCCTCTTATTGTAACAAAAGACGATTGTGATAAGGCGGTCGAAATAATAACTCAAACAGTCAATTCTCTAGCAAAATAATTACTAAGAGGTGAGCAAGTTTGAATGAATTCACTTTTTCCATACCACAGAATATTGTCTGTGGTACAGGAACAATAAATAAACTTCCTGAAATTATTTCTAACTGCGGTTATACAAAAGCTTTTATTATCTCAGGTCAGGTTCTCACAAGACTTGGAGTAGTAGCTCAAGTATCAGCCCTTATCACTACCTCAGGTTTTGATTGTGCTGTATTCAACAATGTTGAAGTAAATCCCTCAATCAAAACTGTCGACGCAGCAACTGAAGCGTATAAGAAATCTGGTGCCGATTGCATTATAGCTCTTGGTGGAGGAAGTCCTATGGATGTAGCAAAAGCTGTAGGAGTGCTTGCGGTTTATGGCGGCAGTATTACCGATTATGAAGGTGCAGAAAAAGTTCCAGGGAAAATTGTTCCTATAATTGCAATTCCAACAACCGCAGGAACAGGAAGTGAGGTTACTGCATTTACTGTTATTACAGACCATAGCAGAAACTATAAACTGACTGTTTTTAGTTATAATATTATTCCTGAGTATGCTTTACTTGATTCGGAGCTAATAATATCATTACCTATGTCTGTCGCAGCAGCTACAGGAATTGATGCACTTGTTCATGCAATTGAAGCATACCTGTCAACAGCTGCGTCACTGTTTTCAGATGCTATGGCTGAAAAGGCTATGGAGCTGATTGGAGGAAGCATACGTACATTTTGTGCAAACAGAAAAAACATCACAGCCGCTGAGAATATGCTTATGGGTTCAACATTTGCAGGAATAGCCTTTGCATGGGCAAGACTTGGAAATGTTCACGCAATGGCACATCCACTGAGCGGGTTTTTTGACATACCTCATGGAGTAGCAAACGCAATACTTTTGCCTGTAGTGCTTGAGTATAACAGCATTGCAGATAAGGGTAAATACAAGAAAATTTATGATTATATCAATAGCAAGAATTATTCTGAAAAGAATTTCACAACTGATATGCTAGTAGATGAGATACGTGCTCTTACAGAGTCGTTAGGCATACCAAAAAATCTCAGCTCCATAGG
>DATESI010000105.1:0-3699 GCA_035270905.1 Anaerovoracaceae bacterium | reverse complement strand
GAATATGAGGAGGCAGTTACACTTCTAAAGGAAAAGAAAATGCTTTTCATCAAGCCATACGGTGCTGGCAAGGGCAACGGTGTTAACATTTTGATCTACAGGGACGGACAAATCTTTGTAGACAAGACTCAATATACAGAGGAGGAATTCATTAAGTTCCTCAAGGGTAGAGACGATTGGTTCCTATGTGAGTCCATGAAGCAGCACAGCTACTCTGATGCAATTTATGATAAGACAGTCAACACTATCAGAATGATAGTAATGCGTGATATAAATACTAACAAATTTAAGATTTTCTTTGCAGTTCAAAGAATAGGAACATCCGCAACAATTCCAGTTGATAACGGAAGCAGAGGAGGACTTGTTGCTAATATTGATTTGGAAACAGGTGTTTTAAGCGAGGCGAGATGCCTTCATAACCGTAATGTCTACAAGGTTCACCCTGATTCGGGGGCACCTATTGAGGGTGCAGTAATTCCTGACTGGGAGGACATTAAGGCTGAGGTTTTGGCACTTACCAACAAGATGCCGTACATGCACTTCATAGCATGGGATATACTCAAGACTGAGGAAGGAATTTGCGTTATTGAGGGTAACACCTCATCGGGAGTAAATATTATTCAGCTTTGGGGCGGTCAGAGATATGGCGAGCTCGGAGACTTCTACAGACATCACAGGGTAAAGGTATAGGAATGAAATATATTATTATGGCCGACGGTAAAGGCACCAGATGGCATAATCACAACAATATACCCAAGCATTTTATTGAGGTTGATGGTGAAACCTTGCTTGCAAGGACTGTCAGACTTCTGCGCACCTTGGACAAGGACTGTGATGTGATAATTACATCTCACGATCCTAGATACGAGGTCCCAGGAGCTGTTAGGTATGAGCCCAAGAACAATCATTTGGAAATAGACAGGTTTACATCTGAGCTTATCTGTGATGATGTGTGCTTCCTATATGGAGACACCCTTTATTCAGAGGACACCATCAAGACCATAGTCGAAACCCCGACGGAGGATATTATCTTCTTCGGCAATAGAAGGTCGATAGTTGCAATCAAGGTTGCCGACGGCAAGCTTTTTGCAGGGCATGTTGACCGGGTTAGACAGCTGTTCTTGGATGGCAAAATACAAAAATGCATCGGATGGCAGGTTTATCAATCCTTCTTAGGGTTGCCATTCGGAGAGAAAAAAATTGCAGATAAATATATACTTATTGAGGACGAAACAAGAGATTTTAATTCACCTGACGATTTAGAGGGCCGAAAGTAGGAAAGGGGTAATTACTTGAAAACATTCATTGAAATATTAAAAGAACATTGGGCGTACAAGTCACAGCTGTTTAAGTTGGCTAAGTCAGACCTGAACAAGACATATGGAGGCTCTGCTCTTGGATGGGCATGGGCATTCATTAGACCAGCCATAACTATATTCGTTTTTTGGTTTGCACTAGCTGTTGGACTTAGAGGCGGCAGGAATATCGATTGCGATTATCCTTACTTTTTGTGGTTGATTTCGGGAATGATACCGTGGTTTTATATGAGGGACATGATATCAGGAGGTGCAGGTTCCATACGTAAGTATAGATTCTTGGTTACTAAGATTAAGTTTCCAATTGCCACAATCCCAACCTTTGTGAGCATGTCGCATTTAATCACACATTGCATCTTAATGATTGCCTTGTTTGCAATATTCTTTATTTTTGGATTTACGCCGACTATATATTGGCTTCAGATACCGTTCTATATGCTGCTTATGTTCCTATTCTTCACAGTTTGGGGACTCTTCGCAGGGGTGCTCTCTGCAATGAGCAAGGACTTTTTGAATTTGGTAAGAGCCTTGACTACAGCATTGTTCTGGCTTTCGGGAATCATTTATGACCCCAAGACCATAGGAATCAAGTGGGTTACAGATGTTTTGATGTTTAACCCAATTACATTGCTGTCAACGGGATACAGGAATTGTCTGGTATTCGACACATGGTTCTGGGAGGAGCCTAGAGAGCTTTTGAATTATGGGATACTGCTTGTGGTACTCACAATATTTGCAGTTCGTTCATATAAGAAATTGAGAAAGGACATCCCTGATGTTCTGTAGGGGAAGAGAAGATTATGAGTAACATTGTTATTGAATTAAAGGATGTCACTAAGGCATACAAGCTATACAAAAACGATAAGCAAAGGTTCAAGGCCATCTTTTCGAAGAATTTGAAATGTAAGAAAAAGATTGCTGTAAATAAAATGTCCTTTGCCATTGAGAAGGGCGAATCGGTTGCACTCTTTGGCAGAAACGGTGCTGGTAAGTCAACTATTCTTAAGATGATTACTGGTGTTACCTATCCGACGGAAGGGGAAATAATCGTTAATGGCAGAGTAAGTGCACTTCTTGAACTTACGGCAGGGTTTGACCCAGAGTTTACAGGAAGAGAAAACATCTATTTTCGTGGAACACTCTTCGGCATGGACAAAAAAGAAATTGAAAAACTTGAGCCAGTTATTGTTGAATTTGCTGATTTGGGGGAATATATAGACCAACCGGTAAGAACATATTCCAGCGGTATGAAGGCAAGACTGGGCTTTGCAATTAATTCTAATATAAAACCGGAGATACTGATAGTCGACGAGGCACTAAGTGTTGGCGATAAGGATTTTAGAAAAAAATGTACAGATAAGATAAATGATATAGTTGGACAGGATAATGTAACCTTCCTGTTCGTTACCCACTCAACAGGAGTAGCCAAATCATTTTGCAAGCGAGGCATCGTTATCAAAAGAGGCACCAAGCTCTTTGATGGTACCATTGAAGAGGCGGCAGCTTTTTATGAGGATATGCTTGCTAAGGATGCGGAAGCAAGAGCAAATAAAGAAAGCACCAAGGTGCTTGGTTAAGATAAAGGATAGGAGAACGATATGGGCGAGAGAGCGAGAAGACACTCTGAAAAGAAGAATATATTTCAAAAAATCGGTGCATGGTTTATGTCTCTAAAGGGCTGGCAAAGAGGACTTTTTATTGCACTTATTGTAATTGTAATCGTAGGAATTGTTGCAATAAGCTATGTGTTCAGTAAACTGGATATACTTAATAAGGTGGACATTGACGAGGGCAATCTTTCCATAGTTGATATGGACGGATATGCTAATATCCTGCTTCTTGGTGTTGATAGCCGAGATATGGATAACCTTCAGGGCACCAGAAGTGATGCTATGATTGTTGTCAGCATTAATGAAGAAACCAGAGATGTTAAGCTCATTTCAGTATATAGAGATACCTACCTGAAGATGGGTGACACATCAACCTATGATAAGATAACCCATGCCTGTGTATATGGCGGACCGGAAATGACCGTTAAGTCACTAAATCAGGCAATGGATCTTAATATAAGCAAATTCGTAGTAGTTAACTTCAAGGCGGTAGCTGATCTTGTTGATGCCATTGGTGGAATAGACATAGATGTTAAGGACATTGAAATCCAGCAGCTTAACAAATATGCAAAACAGACTGCTAACAACATTGGTCGCAAGAGCTGCGGAATTGTAAAGAAGGCAGGGCTTCAGACATTAGATGGTTGCCAGGCTGTTTCCTACTCACGTATAAGAAAGGGAGTTGGAGATGACTACAAGAGAACCGAGAGAATGAGAACTGTAATAATGGCAGTATTCGATAAGGCTAAGACCATGAGCTGGGGCAAGCTTGA
>DATESI010000104.1:0-3182 GCA_035270905.1 Anaerovoracaceae bacterium | reverse complement strand
AGCTATTACATACCCTCAAGATTTGACGAGGGATACGGCCTTAACAAGGATGCAATCAAGACAATCAAGGATGATGGCGCGGGAATGATTTTGACCGTAGACTGTGGTAGCGTGTCAGCCGATGAGGTGGAGTATGCCAAGGAACTTGGTCTTGATATTCTCATTACGGACCACCATACCATCACCGATACAGTTGCAGATTGCCTGCTCATCAACCCTAAGCAAAAAAACTGTCCATATCCCTTCAAGGAATTGGCGGGAGTAGGAGTAGCCTTCAAGCTGGCTAAGGCTCTGGAAACAAAGGGAGTTGTATCCCATGAGGTTCTTGGCAAGGTCTTAGATTTGGTGGCAATCGGAACCATTGGTGACATTGTTCCCCTTCTTGACGAAAACAGAACTCTAGCCAAGTACGGCCTCAGGGCTCTTAACATAAGCAATCGCATAGGCCTTAATACCCTCATTAGAGGAGTTTCACTTCACAAGGGCAGCATCAAGTCGGAGGAAATAGCCTTCGGCATCGTCCCACATCTCAATGCGGCGGGACGAATGGAGGATGCCAGCTTTGCGGTGAAGCTGATGTGTACTGGTGATGAAGCCAAGGCTGCAGCAGGAGTGTCAAAGCTTGTGAGCTGCAACAGCGAAAGAAAGAGGGTTCAAGAAGAAACCTATAAGGCCTGCATGAAACAAATCGAGGCCGAGGCAAAGCAGGACTACGAGGCAAAGCAGGACTACGAGGCAAGGGCCGAGGCAAGGCAGGACTACGAGGCAAAGGCCCATGCCGAGAAAGAAAAGCAAAGCTGCTATGTGATTTATGCTGGAGATGCTCACGAGGGTATCACCGGAATTGTTGCTGGAAAGATTAAGGATTATTATAACAGACCTGCAATTGTGGTTACTCCTTCGGGCGAGTATTACAAGGGAACAGGAAGAAGCATAGAGGGCATAAATCTATATGACCTACTAAAAAAATACGAGGATTATTTCATTAAATTCGGAGGGCACTCCGCCGCCTGCGGTTTCCTTATGAAAAAGGAGAATTTCGGGGACCTAAAAGAGGGACTAAACCGCGACGTAGCCGAGATCCTAGCACAAAACCCTATCCTTGCTTGCAAGGATTTTTCTGGGGAAATCAAAACCTCAATATCCAGGGTGAGCCTTGACCTTCTTGAACAAATCGAGAGGCTAGCACCCTTTGGTTGCAAGAACAAGAGACCCACATTCATCTTTGAGAATGTGTTCGTGGAGGATTTGCGGCTTATGGGAGACGACGGGAGTCATGCAGGATTTGTTATTAGGGACAATGAGGGCAGCAGCTTAAGATGTGTACTATTCAGAAGGGCTGCGGAATATAATGAAGTGCTCAGGGCAGGCAAGGCGGTCAGCGTAATGGGCATTGTGGAATGCCGTGAGTGGAAGGGCAATAGGAACTTACAGTTAATAGTTGAGGGCATTATATGATTAAAATGAAGAAGAAGAATTTCATACTTCTGATTATTGGGGTTGTGATAATTTCTATGATGGTGACTCTGGGAGGCAGTCTGTTTTATAGTCGTGTCATAACGAATAAGGTTATGGTGGATGAGGATTCATACCGCAACATTGCCACCTTTGCCAGTAAGTACAGCAAGCTTTATCAGCTGGAAAATACTATCGACAGGAATTTTCTTTGGAATGTGGACGACGGCAAGATGATGGAGGCTGTCTACAAGGCGGCGGTTGAGTCTCTTGGGGACAAATATTCTGTCTATATGACCAAGGAAGAGCAGGAGCAGTGGAACAACTATCTTTCGGGAAGCTATTCGGGTGTGGGTATTACCTTCACCATGGAGGAATCGGGGGACTATCGTATCGTGCGAATAATGGAGGACGGTCCCGCTGAAGAGGCAGGTCTTAAGGTTGGAGATTATCTTCTTTCTGTTGACGGCAAGAAATTCAGCGATTTTGAAAAGATGGGAATTGCCATGAGGGGCGAGAAGGGCACCAAGGTTGTTATCGAGTACGAAAGAGACGGTAAGTCTAGTAAGGTAACCATGACTCGTGCATCTGTGGCTCTCAAGTCGGTGTATTCTATGGAGCTTGAGGGGAATCTGGGATATATAGGCATTGCTTCCTTCGATGAGAATACGGGCAAGGAATTTGAAACTGAGCTTAAGGCCATGGAGCAAAAAAATGTGAAGGGCTTGGTTATAGATATACGCGGTAACGGCGGCGGCTATGTTGAGCAGGGTGTTGCAGTTGCGGATGTACTTCTTCCGGCGTGCACCATTACGTATACCAAGGATAAGGCGGGCAAGAAGGAATATCACAATTCAGATGAGAATGCAACCGAGCTACCTTATGTTTTGTTGGTTAATGGCAGTAGTGCCTCTACAGCGGAAATCGTGGCGGCGGCCATCAAGGATAACAAGGGCGGCGTGCTGGTGGGAACTACCACCTATGGCAAGGGAATTGTTCAGGGCTCATATGGATTCAAGGACGGTTCCGCTATTAAGCTGACCATAATGGAATACTTTTCACCTGATGGAAACACCATACACAAAAAAGGTGTTGAGCCTAATTACAAGGTAGAGCTAAAAAAGGATGATGAGGTAGATTATCAGCTGGAAAAAGCAATAGAATTGCTTCAAAAATAGGGCTGTTTTTCGGGGCGGCAGGCCTTGAAAGTTTTTTAACAAAGTAATGTATTATAGTGTTTGACTTTAGCACATAAAAGTATTATAATTACTCTAGAAAATGTGGTTTTGAAAGGAGTAACATACATGGCATACGATTCCAAATTTAAGCGTCAAGACATAGATGAGTTTTTTGAGGCGATATTAACCCTAAAGGATGAAGAAGACTGCTATAGATTCTTTGAGGATATTTGTACTATTAACGAGATTCATGCGATTGCACAGAGACTTCAGGTTGCAAAACTATTGTCCCAAAAGAAGACATACAGCGAAATAGAAGAAATAACCAAGGCATCTACTGCAACAATCAGCAGAATTAACAAATGCCTAGTTTATGGTGCAGACGGTTACAAGAGAGTTTTGGAGAGATTAGACGAAAAATAAGGAATTGTTAGACCTTATAAAGGGGTATGTGAAAATAATATAAAGAAATCTTAAATAGGACGCCAATTATGGCGTTCTTTCTTTTTTTCTGTTATAATTTATTGTGTATAATTAGACTACAAGGAG
>DATESI010000103.1:0-2361 GCA_035270905.1 Anaerovoracaceae bacterium | reverse complement strand
GATTACTTAATTGAACAGTATGTAGGGGATTAGTATCTTTAATTTAGTTCAAATTTTATTCTTTTTTAATAAAGCCGGGGTTGACAAATAGAGACACCGGCTATATTATAAATTCATGAGTTGGCACTCAACTCAAATGAGTGCTAACAACAAACAAATTAGAAGGGCTTCCCATTTTTCAGAATAGCCCAAAATCTCAAGGAGGCGTTTTATCATGAATTTAGTACCATTAGGAGACAGAGTTGTACTGAAGCAGCTTGTAGCAGAAGAAACAACCAAATCAGGCATTGTATTGCCGGGACAGAGCAAAGAGAAACCGCAACAAGCAGAAGTAATAGCAGTAGGACCGGGCGGCGTGGTAGACGGCAAGGAAATCAAGATGGAAGTAAAAGTAGGAGAACAGGTTATCTATTCTAAGTATGCCGGTACAGACGTTAAATTAGATGACGAAGAATACATCATTGTAAAGCAGTCCGATATTTTGGCTGTTGTGAAATAGGACCGAAAAATAAGCAAGATCGTTCCAATAACAATTATATTATTATATTACAGGAGGCGTAAGCAATTATGGCAAAAGAAATCAAATACGGCGCAGAGGCGAGAGCAGCTCTCGAATCAGGCGTTAATCAGTTAGCTGATACAGTCAGCGTAACACTTGGACCTAAAGGAAGAAATGTTGTATTAGACAAATCATATGGAGCACCCCTCATTACCAATGACGGTGTAACGATTGCAAAGGAAATCGAACTGGAAGATGCATTTGAGAATATGGGTGCACAGCTTGTAAAAGAAGTAGCAACCAAGACAAATGACGTAGCCGGTGACGGAACCACAACAGCAACTGTACTGGCACAGGCAATGATTCAAGAAGGAATCAAGAACCTGGCAGCAGGTGCAAACCCGATTATCTTGAGAAAAGGTATGAAGAAGGCATGTGATGAAGCAGTTAAGTCTATCGTAGCTATGAGCTCTAAGGTAAACGGCAAGGATCATATTGCAAAAGTTGCAACCGTATCATCAGGTGACGAAGAAGTGGGCAAGATGGTAGCAGACGCTATGGAAAAAGTATCAAATGATGGCGTTATTACAATCGAAGAGAGCAAGACTATGCTCACAGAACTCGACCTTGTAGAAGGTATGCAGTTTGACAGAGGATACATCTCAGCATACATGGCAACCGATATGGATAAGATGGAAGCAAACCTTGACAATCCATACATTTTGATTACAGATAAGAAGATTACAAACATTCAGGATATTCTGCCACTGTTAGAGCAAATCGTTCAGGCAGGACAGAAACTTCTCATCATTGCAGAAGATATCGAAGGTGAAGCACTTACAACATTAATCGTTAATAAATTGCGTGGAACCTTTACCGTAGTAGGTGTTAAGGCACCGGGCTATGGCGACAGAAGAAAAGCAATGCTTGAAGATATTGCAATCTTAACAGGCGGACAGGTAATTTCAGACGAACTCGGATTAGACCTTAAAGAAGCAACCATGGATCAGTTGGGACGCGCTAAATCAGTTAAGGTTCAGAAAGAAAACACAATTATCGTTGACGGCGAAGGCGACAAAGCAGCCATTGATGCAAGAGTTGCACAGATTAAGATGCAAATTGAAGAAACAACATCAGATTTCGATAGAGAAAAGCTTCAGGAAAGACTTGCAAAACTTGCAGGCGGCGTAGCAGTCATCCGCGTTGGTGCAGCAACAGAGACAGAAATGAAAGAAGCAAAACTTCGTATGGAAGATGCACTTGCAGCAACCAGAGCAGCCGTAGAAGAAGGCATCATTGCAGGTGGCGGTAGCGCATACATCCATGCAATCAAAGATGTAGCCAAATTGAAAGACAACTTACACGGAGATGAGAAGACAGGCGTTAACATCATCTTGAAGGCACTCGAAGCACCTTTGATGCACATCGCAGCAAATGCAGGCTTAGAAGGCAACGTAATCATCAACAAAGTATACGAATCTGAAAAAGGCATCGGTTTCGACGCATTGACAGAACAGTACGTAGACATGGTAGCAACCGGAATTCTTGATCCAGTCAAGGTTACAAGAAGTGCATTACAGAACGCAACCAGCGTAGCAAGCACATTATTAACAACAGAATCAGTAGTAGCCAATATCAAAGAAGATACCCCCGCAATGCCCGCTGGTGGCGGCATGGGGATGATGTGATTTAGTCACGATTTTCGCGCAGCGAAATATCGCGACGATTGAATAATTCCTTCGGAATTATTCAACAAAAAGGGAATGCCTCGACGGCATTCCCTTTTTCAATCTCAGCCAACCTAGCCCTTGACCATTGCCATTGCCCTTAATTGCCCTTGACCTTCTCACTGTCCCTTAAAC
>DATESI010000102.1:0-6476 GCA_035270905.1 Anaerovoracaceae bacterium | reverse complement strand
CACCATGTCCTATCTGGGTATAAACCTCGTCCATAGTTGCAATTCCCATAGCCTTGGCAGCCCTGGTCAAGAAAGCTGTCTTTGCAACCATCTGCGGATCGTATCCCTTTTTTCTTATATACTTGTCCAAGCTGTCCTTACCCTTGTCCACAGCATCGGACTTGTTTTCTTTTTTTAGCCATTGTCTAATCTTGTTCCTTGCAGTGGAGCTCTTGGCAATTTTTAGCCAGTCAACACTCGGACCGCTGGAATTAGCTGATGTAACAATTTCGACTATATCTCCGTTTTGGAGGGTATGGTCGATGGTTACCATCTTGCCGTTAACCTTGGCACCAACACATTTGCAGCCGATGGCTGAATGTATTTTGAATGCAAAGTCAAGTGGCGTTGAGCCTGCAGGAAGCTCTATGATTTCTCCCCTTGGTGTGAATACAAATACCTGACTGGAGAACAGGTCCATCTTTAGAGTTTCCATGAACTCCTTAGGATCGTTCATATCCTTCTGCCATTCTAGGGTCTGTCTCAGCCATGCAAGCTTAACCTCTTCGTTAACCTCCATGCCGGCACGATTACCCTCCTTGTATTTCCAATGGGCTGCGATACCATATTCTGCAACCTGATGCATTTCATATGTTCTTATCTGTATTTCAAAAGGTTCTCCGTTATCACCAATAACGGTTGTGTGCAATGACTGGTACATGTTAGGTTTAGGCATTGCAATATAGTCTTTGAATCTGCCGGGAATAGGCTTCCACATTGTGTGGACAATGCCCAAAACCGCATAGCAGTCTCTGATGTTCTCAACAATAATTCTAATAGCTGTCAAATCGAATATTTCGTCCAGCTGCTTATGCTGATACTTCATCTTCTTATAAATGCTGAAAAGATGCTTGGACCTACCGTTGATTTCATATCTAAGGTTCATGTCCGCAAGGGATTCCTTGATTTCCTCGATTACCTGATTGATAATCTTTTCTCTCTGTTCCTTCTTTTCTGCAACCTCAATTAACAGTGTTTCGTATTCTTCAGGGTGCAAGTATTTGAGAGCAATGTCCTCAAGCTCAAACTTGACGGTATAAATACCAAGTCTGCTTGCAAGAGGTGCATATATCTCTAAGGTTTCTCTCGATTTTTCTATTATCTTTTCTTCGGTCATGTAGTTGATAGTCCTCATATTATGAAGTCTATCGGCAAGCTTTATAATAAGAACTCTTATGTCCTTAGACATTGCCAAAAACATCTTACGAAGATTTTCGGCCTGAAGTTCCTCCTTGCTCTCGTACTTGATGGCACCCAGCTTGGTGACACCATCCACAAGAAGTGCTATTTCCTCACCAAAATCGGCAACTAGCTGCTCTCTGGTATAGTCTGTATCCTCAACCACATCATGCAAAAGCCCACCGACTAATGCAGCATCGTCCATCCCAAGCTGTGCAAGTATAACTGCAACAGCTTCCGGGTGAATAAGGTAAGGCTCTCCACTTTTGCGAAGCTGACCTTCGTGGAGTTCCTTTGCCTTATCAAAGGCTCTGCCGATTAGCTCGGTGTTATAATTTTTGTTTATATTTAATATTGTCTCCAAAAATTCGGCTTTTGTGTTCATATAAAAAATTATGCTCCTAAATTAGAATGTGGTTTATTTTTTCTTTTTGCTCTTTTTCTTTGTCTTAGTCTTTGCCTTCACTTCAGCCTTTTCCGGTGATTCTTCCTTAGTATTATCACTACCGGATTTGCCTTCAAGTGCCTTAGGCTGTGTTTTCGCCAGATACTTGGAAGTATCATCACCCTTGTAGAACTCGTATAATACCGGGCTGCATACAAAGATTGATGAGTAAGCACCTACGATAATACCAACCATTAGAGGTACTACGAATTCCCTGATTGATGTTGAAACCATCAGGAATAATGGAATCATTACAATTAGAGTTGTAAGTGAAGTCATAATTGATCTGTTCAATGTCTGATTCAAGCTCAAGTCCATAAGAACTTCGTTTGATTCCTTCCTGAACAGCTTCTTGTTTTCCCTGATACGGTCAAATATTACTATTGTATCGTTTATGGAATATCCGACTACCGTCAAGATACCTGCAATGAATGGGTTATTAACCGTTACTCCGAATATTACATAGAATGCAAGTACGAACAGTACATCATGGAGTACGCCGCCTACCGCAGCAACACCATATTTCCATGACTTAAATCTTATGATGATATAAAGCAGCATACCGATTGCAGAAATCAATACCGCCTTAACAGCATTAGTCTTAAGCTCTTTACCAACAGATGGTCCAAACTGTTCTGAAGCAAGTACATCTTCTTCTGTTACACCAAAGGCTTCGCCTAAGGTTGCAACAACCTCTGCTCTCTCATTATTCTCAAGAGATTCCATTGTTCTGATAACGATCTGTTCCTCATTCTCGCCTGCATGGATAATTGTTGGATCAAGGTCATACTTAGCAATAGCCTTTTCGACCTCAGTAGTTTCTATACGCTGGTGCATATCAAGTTGTAGCATTGTACCGCCTGTAAAGTCAATACCGTAGTTAAATCCTCTGACGAATGTGAAGGCTATACCAACAACGATGATAGCTACACTTATCGTGTAAAAAATCTTTCTGTGCTTGATGAAATAGAAATCCTTCTTAACGAATCTCTTAGGAGTTCCGTCTTCGTTTACTCCAAAGTACTTATTCTTGTTGAATTTCTTAGTTTCAGCCATTAATGAAATGAATAGCTGAGTAATTACTACTGCTGTGAAGATACTTACAACGATACCTATGATTAATGTAAGAGCGAAGCCCTTAACAGTAGTTGTACCGATTTCATAAAGAACAACTGCAGCAATCAAGGTTGTAATCTGCGCGTCAAGTACAGTACCAAGCGCATGCTTGAATCCTTGGTCGACAGCCACCCTAATGGATTTACCATCAACAATTTCTTCCTTAATTCTAGCAAATATGATTACGTTAGCATCTACAGCCATACCTACCGAAAGTATGATACCTGCAATTCCCGGTAATGTAAGTACACTTCCCATTCCTGCCATAATCCAAAGGATTAGCAAAATATAAAGTAATAGTGCAACGTTAGCAACAAGTCCTAATACGTTGTAGAATATCAGCATCAAAACGAATACTAGAGCAAGTCCAATAAGACCTGCTACAACACTCTTAGCAAGAGCATCTTCACCGATTGTCGCAGTTTGAACTGATGATGTTACTTCTTGTAAGGATACAGGAAGTGCTCCGCCTCTGATAAGAGCTGCGGTGTTTGATGCTTCTTCCTTGGAATATCCGCTGTTGCTTGAAATTTCACATTGTCCGCCGGAGATAACACTTTGTACCTCAGGGGCTGTAATGATTTCACCATCTAGTGCGATAGCGATGCATCTTCCACTGGAAACACCTTCAATGGTGCTTTCAACAGAACCTGACAATGCAGTTCTTGTCCCTTCTTCGAATAAAGATGAACCTTCTGCTGTAAATTCAAGGTCAATCTTGTATCCGCCGTGTTCACTATCTGTGTCAACACCTGCTGTCTTAACCTTAGAACCATCAAGTATTACAGTTCCATCTGCAAGCAAGAACTCAAGCTGTGCAGTTCTACCGATTTGGTTAATTGCTTCCTGAGCATCCTGAACACCCGGCATTTCGATTCTTAGTCTGTTGTCACCTTCGATGGTAACTGATGATTCCGCAATACCCATCTGGTTAACTCTGTTGTCGAGTACTGCTCTTGTTTGTTCCATAAGCTTTGTCAGCTCTTCGCCTGTTTCGTCGGTTTGTGCTTCCATTACGACATAAACACCGCCGTTAATGTCAAGACCAAACTTCATCGCATCTTTGATAGATGTAAGTGAACCGATTCCAAATACGGTTACATACCATCCGAACAAAACGACTACGACTACTAGGCCAGCCAAAATTCTTTTTAGTCTTAAATTCATTTTTCCTCTCACCTTCTAAATTAGCCTGTTATTTTCACATAAATATGGCATTTTATTTTACATTCTATTGTACTACTTTTTGAGCAAATAAACAAGGAAAAACTATGCCAAAAATCAAGAAAACCCCTAAAATTTAGGGGTTTTTCAATCTTAGTAAAAGGAGAACTAGTTGTCACTTTCCTCTTCTTCAACGTCTGATGATTTTTTTAGTCTCTTAGGCATTGCCTTCTTAGGGGCTTCATCCTCATCGTCCTTTTCAACTCTTGCAGTCTTACTAGGGTTAACAACTGTTGAAATTGACCATCTCATCATTTCAAACTTAACCTTGTCCGCTCCAACCTGAATGACTATTGAGTCTTCCTTAGTCTTAACAACCTTGCCGCAAATTCCGCCGATAGTAACAATTTCGTCACCAACCTGTACAGAATTTCTCATTTCATTTATGCTCTTCTCTTTTTTCTTCTGAGGTCTGATTAATAGGAAATACATTATTATTAATAACAGAACCAGAGGTAATAATTTAACTACGAACTCACTCATTTTCTCCTCCTAAATATATCAATATCAAATAACTTGATTGGTGCCGGCGATGGGGGTCGAACCCATACGGTGTTACCACCACGGGATTTTGAATCCCGCACGTCTGCCAATTCCATCACGCCGGCGCAATGGAATAATTTTAGCATATTTAATCCTATCAGTCAATAGTTTGAAGTGCTAAAATCTGTTCAAATAAGCAACAGCCATGGGTTCTGTGGATCCCATAGCCGTCAATAAGTTTTCATTAAATGGTGCGGCCGACTGGACTCGAACCAGCACGGTTGCCCACACGCCCCTCAAGCGTGCGCGTCTGCCATTCCGCCACGGCCGCATTTTTAATTATTCCTCATTATCCTCAGGTTCAACAACCCTTTCCCACTCCCATGTATCACAATATCTATATGGATCAAAGAATGTAGGCGCTGATTCCAGCCTAAAGGTCGCAACCGACGTTAATGAGTAATTTTTGTAGTACAGACAGTAATATGGAATATCATCAATAAGTTCTTCCTTCAATTTACTGAAGGTTGATGAGTAGTCATTCCTGTCCATAGCAGTCTCAAGCTTGTTAAGATAATTAACAACCTCATCACTATTATAATTCAATTTGTTCCCGTAGCCAAGTAAATCTTTTAAATTATATCTTTTTTCTATTTTGCAGCCACCAAGGTATATATCGAAGTCCCTTCTATTCAGCATGTATTGGTAGGTATCCTTAGGCTGCTCATCAATTTGAACATTAAGTCCGATATATTTGAGAGAGTCCTCAATCTTACCCGCAGCCTCACATCTAGTAATATTATTAGAATTAACAAGAATTCTCAGCACGATCTCATTGCCGTATTCATCTTCAACAAATCCATCCTCGTTTATATCCTTATATCCTAGATCCTCCAGGGTTTTCATGGCCGACGCCAGATCATATGGATATGGGTCACCACCGTTGGTACTTCCGAGGAAGCCTGGATAGAATATTGAATCATTGATTACACCCTTGCGTGCATAAACATCATCCATCATAATGCTAAGGTCAATAGCCCTTGCAATTGCTTGCCTCATCTTAACATTTGCCAAATACCTATTATTAAAATTGAAGCCCATATACTCAGCCTCATTGGAAAGCACTCTGTGAGTTCTAAGATGCTTATCCTCCGCAATGGAGCCAATATTATCGTCCTTAATCAAGGCCGCAGTAATATCGTCCATGGTCATCAAATCCGTCACATGAGTCTTGCTCGGCAATATAACAAATCTAATGCTGTTGCTTGCCGCATCACCAAAATAGTCCTTGTATGGAGAAAGTTTAAGATGTGATAGATAGTTGTAGGACCTGTATTTATATTTGCCCGTGCCCATTGGCTTATAGCTTGTAGCATTTGCAAATTCCGACACGCTACTATACTGCCTGCTCGAAACAATTGGAAACACCAAATTATCAAGAGCCGCATCAGCACTGTTATAAAAGTGAATAACAAGAGATCGGTCGCCATTAACGTCAACATATGCAATCTTGGAAGCATAGTCATAATATGGACCCTTACTTCCGATATATTTGATTGTATCAACAGTGAACTTGACATCATTGGCTGTTAGCTTGTCACCACTGTGAAATTTAACATTCTTCTTAAGCTTAATAGAAACAGTTCCCCCACTTGAATCAGCATCATAGGTAGAAACCAGAACTGGAACCACGTTTAGACCACCATCAAGATCAAACATTCCATCATAGACAAGCCTTGCAATGTTGGCAACATCCTCATTGGTTGAAATCAGCGGATTCAAAGTGTCAACCCTTGTCATTGCAAACCTCAATGTAGAAGTCTTTTCGTAGGTGACACCCTCTATATGATTTTCGTTATCAATCCTATCCTTAACAATCATAGTAGTCGCAATGGCCGCAGCAGCAATCACCACAATAATAATTATTGTGATAACATGCTTATGTAAAAAGCTCAATATTTTGTTTTCTTCTTTGATACCCGTTCTAAAC
>DATESI010000101.1:0-4903 GCA_035270905.1 Anaerovoracaceae bacterium | reverse complement strand
TTGTTAAACCATAGAAATCTAATTAGAATGAATGTAGATAAACTGAATAATAGGGTAAAGTGAAAAAATACCCATATAAATGATTTTTTTAAACATAAAAGGGAGGTACAATTATGGCAAATAAAGAAAAGGTATGCGTAGTATCCGGAGCTGCAGGTGGCGTCGGAGCAGCAGTAGTAAAAAAATTCTACGATAATGGATATAAGGTTGTTATGCTTGATATCAACGAAGAAGCACTTAAGGGTTCTCTTGACAAGAACGGTTATGACAAGGAACGCGTTGGATACATGACAATGGACATTTCTAGCGAAGAAGAGGTTAAGAATGTAGCTGCAAAGATTAAGGAGCAATACGGTAGAGTAGATGCACTTGTTAATACAGCAGCAATCGTGGGTAAATATAACAAGACAATCGATTATGGATTCCAGAACTTCAAGAAAATATATGAAATCAACGTATTCGGAACATTCCTATTAATGAGCAATATCTTGCCAATGATGGTTGAACAGAAGTCGGGAGCAATCGTAAACTTCGGTTCCGTTTCCGGAATGACTGGTTATACATTTGAAATCGGTTATGGCTCAAGCAAATGGGCAGTTATCGGAATGACCAAGAATGTTGCAAACGAATATTGCGAATATGGAATCCGTGCTAACACAGTATCACCTGGTTGGGTAAACACCAAGATGCTTACAGATACAGCTGAAGACTATAGCAACTTCGATGATTCAGAGATGAACTGGGGACCTATGGGTCGTCCATCAGAGCCAAGCGAAATGGCTGACGTTGTATATTATCTATGCACAGATGAAGCTAAGTTCATCACAGGTGCTAATATCTTAGCTGATGGCGGCAAGATGCTAGGTTAATGGATTAGAGAGTAGGGGGTTAAAAAAACTATGTTAAACAACAGACTTCAAAAAATGAGAGATAAGCTTTGGGATTCAAGACCTTGCGTTACATCCGAAAGACTGGTTCTCGAAACAGAAGCATATAAGAAATTCGCAGGCGACGCTGTTCCTATCTTTAGGGCAGAGGTTGTAAAGTACATAATGGAGCATATGACAACTCTAATTATGGAGGACGAATTAATTGTCGGTACAGCTACCAACAAATACAGAGGTGCTAACATGCATCCTGAATTCCAGTCCAGCTCTTGGTATATCAGTGACATCGATGATTTCCCTGTAAGAACCAAGGATCCATATGATGTTTCTCCAGAAGACAGAGAAATAATTCTTGAAACCCTGAAATATTGGGAAGGCAAGTCGATGGAGGATGCATCCAAGACACTTCTTCCTCCACATATTGAAGAGTGTATTCAGGACGACATTATCACTGTTGGATTAAGAAATGGTGTTTCCGGCGAGACAACATGCGACCATGAAAAGCTTTTGACAGTTGGTCTTAAAGGATACATGGATGAATGTCGTGCGAACATTGCAAATACAATCAGTGAATGCAGAGACGACCAAGAAAAGATTGATTTCTGGCGTGCTTGCATCATTCAATGCGAGGGTTTAATCATCTATGCACACAGAATGGCAGAAGAAGCAGAAAGACAGGCAGCTGAGTGCAAGGATGAAAAGAGAAAAAAAGAATTACTTACTATAGCAGAAAACTGCAGAGTTGTTCCTGAGAACCCTCCGCAGAATTTCCAGCAGGCATTACAGCTTGTATGGTTTGCACATGTATACTTCCACATCGAGGTGTGCACAACAGCAAACGGCTTCGGAAGATTTGACCAATATATGTGGCCTTATTACAAAAAGGATGTTATCGATGAAAAGAACATCACAAAGGATGAGGCCCTTGAAATGCTAGAATGCTTCTACTTGAAAGCATGCGAAGTATTTGAATTTAGAGATAAGTGGTATGCAACATCCTTCGCAGGATATCCTATGTGGGAAATCCTTATCGTAGGTGGGCAGACTCGTGACGGCAAGGATGCAACCAATGAATTATCATACCTATGCTTAGAGGCTGCTAATCAGCTAAAGACAACTCAGCCAGTAATGGCCGTAAGAGTTTGGGACGGCTCACCAGAAGAACTAATTCGCAAGGGTTGCGAAATGATTCAGGACGGTCAGGCAAACCCTGGATTCTTCAATGACTACGCTGCTATGAAGATGACTCTTGGCAAGGGCTGCACAATTGAAGAAGCAAGAGACTGGACAATCGTTGGATGTATTCAGCCAGGTCCAGGTGGTGGAACAACAGACGGTTCACCAGATGCAGGCTATGTTAACATGGGTAAGATGATAGAATTCGTTCTTCACAACGGAGTTGACCCATCGACTGGTAAGCTTATGGGACTTCAGACAGGAGACCCTAGAAACTTCAAGAATATAGATGAATTCAAAGACGCATTGAAGAAACAGATATTACATCACTATGAGCTAGTAGCTACTGGCTACAAGATTATGCAGAGCGTACATATGACTAAGTATCCAGTTATCTTCGCAGGAATGGTAACTAAGGGATGCGTAGAAAGCGGCAAATCAGTACAGCACGGTGGCGCTAAGTACACAACTGCTGGCTTATACATTACAGGTGCAGCTAACATGGCTGACTCCGTTGCAGCTATCGAAAAGTGCGTTTTCGAAGACCATGACATTACAATGGATGAGCTAATTAAGGCACTTGACAACAACTTCGAAGGCGAAGAAAGAATGAGACAATTACTTCTTAACAAGCCTGAGAAATTCGGTAACGATAAGGAACACGTAGATGGAATATACAGAGATTTCATGCACTTCATTGCAGACAATGTTCAGGAATGGCCTGATGCAAGAGGCGGCAAATTCTCATTCAACGTACATTCACAGACTGTAAACGTATCTCACGGTGCAGTATGCGGAGCAACACCTGACGGAAGACTTGCAGGAGAACCGTTCTGTGACAACGCTTCACCTATGATGGGTCGCGACGTAAGCGGACCTACAGCTACAGTTAAGTCAGTAGCATCAATGGGTCAGGAAGCATTCCACGATGGAGCACTGTTCAACCTAAGATTCGACCCGAAGGGCGTAGAAGGTGAGAAGGGTCTTCAGAGCATTGAAGGCGTAATTAAGACATACTTCAAGCACGGCGGCGAGCATATTCAGATCAACGTAGTAGACACTGCAACTCTAAAGGATGCACAGAAGAATCCAGAAAAGCACAAGGGCTTAATGGTTCGTGTAGCAGGATATATGGCATACTTCACAGAGCTTGACAAGAGCGCACAGGATACTATAATATATAGAACAGCTCACTTTGAGAGCCCAGAAGAAACAGCATAATTAGAGCCGGAGAAAAAATATGGTTAAACAACGAGACTCTGAAAAAGGAATATTGAAGGCACTTGTGGGAGCCATCCAAAAGTTTTCCACAGAAGACGGACCTGGAATAAGAACTACGGTATTTCTTAAAGGGTGCCCGCTGAACTGTGCATGGTGCCATAACCCTGAACTGATTGACTTCAGACAGCAGGTTATCGAAATGCCAAACAGTTGCATTAAGTGTGGGTATTGCATCGAGCATTGCCCAGAAAAGGCCATCTTTGTAAACGAAAATGGCAAGGTAGATATCGACCGCAAGAAGTGCAACGAATGTATGGAATGTACCAAGTTCTGCTATGCTGAGGCTATAAGACCTGTGGCCAAGGAAATGACTGCGTCAGAGGTTATGAGCGAGGTTGTCAAGGACAAGGGCTTTTATGACAACACGGGCGGAGGCATGACCATAAGTGGCGGCGAAGTGATGTCACATGCTGAGTTTGCTGAGGAGCTAATAGATTTAGCTAGTGAGAATGAAATAAATGTTTGTCTTGATACATCAGGATTTTGCGATAGCGAAACCTTGAAGAGACTATCGAGTAAGGCAAATGTAACAAACATTCTGTACGACATGAAGTCTATTGACAGCAGCATACATAAAAAATTCACAGATCAGAGCAACGAGCTGATTCTTGAGAACCTTAAGATGCTTGCTTCAGATGATAAGACAAGAGCTAAGATACAAATGCGTATGCCTCTTATCAAGGGGGTAAACGATAGCCAGACAATCATTCAGGAGACAGCAAGACTATATAAGGAATATGGGATTACGAAGGTAACCCTTCTTCCATATCATAACCTGGGAGTTTCCAAGAAGCGAAATATCGGCGGCAAGCCTGTTGATTTCGAACCACCTTCAGATGCAAGAGTGGAAGAGATTAAGGCATACTTCGAAAAGGAAGCCGGCATGGACGTAGAAATCCTAGGTAAAGTAAAATAATAGAACCCACTTCATATTTTGTAAAAATAAAAAGGAGCTGTATGCATTGAAGAATTCGAGACCCAATGCAGCAGCTCCTTTTGGTTGCTATGTTTAATTGATTATTTCTTTTTAATATATATCAGCTTATTTCTTGTACCTGGTATTTGCTCTGCATTCATATCGAATACTCCCAGAGATTTAATGAATGGTGTCAGCTTGTTGTATCCGAAGTTTCTTACATCGAAGTCAGGATACCTCTTTTGGAGGGCATTGCCAAGATCCCCGATGAACATCCACTCATCTTCATTAGGACTTTCCTCTACCAAGGTTACGATTGCCCTAGTAATCTTCTTCAGCTCTATGAGATCCTTCACATCCTTGTTTGCAGCATTTGATTTGCTTTCTACTGGTGCGTCCTCAGGGTTAGCCACATTGGCAAGTATGTCTAAATACTTGAACCTATTGCAGGCTGCAATAAACGCCTTAGGCGTTTTTTTCTCGCCCATGCCTACGACATCCATGCCGGATTCTCTCATTCTGGCAGCAAGCCTAGTAAAGTCGCTGTCGCTGGTAACAAGGCAAAAGCCTTCCACATTACCGGAATATAGAATGTCCATAGCATCTATAATCATTGCTGAGTCAGTTGCATTCTTTCCTGTGG
>DATESI010000100.1:0-4915 GCA_035270905.1 Anaerovoracaceae bacterium | reverse complement strand
TAATCACCCAGACCGAAAAGCTTGAGGTAGTCAAGAGTATATTCATTCTCAACAGAGAAAACAGCTTGTATAGAGAACTACTTTTGCTCAAGGTCAAGGCTGCTGTCGAGGAAAGAACCGTAATCAAGGAAATCGTAGATATTTACCGAGGCAAGGTTGTAGACCTTTCCAAGGAAAGCATGATTATCGAGCTTACGGGTACGCCGGAGAAGCTCAACGGTTTCATGGATGTTATGAGCGACCATGAGATTATGGAGGTCTGCAGAACAGGAATCACGGGCATTGAGAGCAACGCCCAAAGGGTAGGACAAAATTAGCCTTAGGCTGAGAAATCAAGGCCAAGGTAAAAATAAAACCCCCGCCGAAAAACCCGAAGGAGCGGCAGCGAGGGCTTAACTAAAGAAAGAGGAGAAAAAGAAATGATAAAGAAGTATTATGATCAGGATTGCAATATGGATATGTTAAAGGGAAAGACTGTGGCTGTCATCGGATTCGGAAGCCAGGGTCACGCCCATGCAATGAACCTTAACGAAAGCGGCGTGGATGTAGTTGTCGGCCTGAGACCGGGCTCTGCACATGCAGAGAAGGCTAAGGCTGCAGGACTTAAGGTTATGTCTGTTGAGGAAGCTGCAGAAGCAGGGGATTTGGTAATGATGCTTGTTCCAGACGAGCTTGCTGCATCTGTATACAACAACGAGGTTGCTAAGCATATGAAGCCAGGCAATGTACTTATGTTTGCTCACGGCTTTAATATCCACTTCAACCAGGTAACTCCTTCCAAGGATTTGGACGTTATCATGGTAGCACCTAAGGGTCCAGGACACACTGTAAGAAGTCAGTATGTTGAGGGCAAGGGCGTTCCGTCACTAATTGCAGTTGAGCAGGACGCATCAGGCAAGGCTAAGGAATTCGCTCTTGCATACGCATCAGGAATCGGTGCTGGCAGGGCTGGAATCCTACAAACTACTTTTAAAGAAGAAACAGAAACAGATTTATTCGGTGAGCAGGCTGTACTTTGCGGCGGCGTAACTGAGCTTATGAAGGCAGGCTTTGACACATTGGTTGAGGCAGGCTATGCACCAGAGATGGCATACTTTGAATGTATCCATGAAATGAAGCTAATCGTTGACTTAATCAACACAGGTGGCTTCGACAAGATGAGATACTCTGTATCCAACACTGCTGAATATGGCGATTACAGAACAGGCAAGAGAATCATCACTGAGGACACAAGGAAGGAAATGAAGAAGGTTCTTACTGAAATTCAGGACGGAACATTTGCAAGTGAATTCATCACTGAGTTCAACGCTGGTGGTAAGGCTAAATTCTTAGCAACAAGAAGAATGGAAGCAGCACATCCACTTTGCAAGGTAGGCGAAGAGCTTAGAGCAATGATGAGCTGGTTGAGAAAGTAATATAAGGCGAGGTTAACATTATGACTAAAAAAATAAGTGATAATGTAACCCGCGGTGTAGAAAAGGCTCCAATGCGTAGCCTTTTTTATGCTATGGGTTACACTAAAGAAGAAATAGAAAGACCTTTAATAGGAATAGTTTCGGCTCACAGTGAAATTGTGCCAGGACATATGCATCTTGACAAGATTACAGAGGCTGTCAAGGCAGGTGTAAGAATGGCGGGAGGAACACCTATAATGGTTCCTGCTATCGGAGTTTGTGATGGAATTGCTATGGGGCATGTTGGAATGAAATACAGCCTTGCAAGCCGTGAACTTATTGCTGACAGCGTAGAAACCATGGCTGTTGCCCATCAATTTGATGGACTTGTTTTGGTTCCTAACTGTGATAAGATTGTACCGGGCATGCTGATGGGTGCTCTTAGAATAAATTTACCGACAGTTGTCTGCTCAGGCGGACCTATGCTTGCAGGACTTGTAGGCGGAGAAGAGGCATCCCTTTCTAAGATATTCGAGGCTGTTGGTGCTCGTAAGGCTGGCATCATTGATGATGAGGGGCTTGAGGAGTTCGAGCAAAATATTTGCCCTGGCTGCGGCTCATGTGCAGGAATGTACACAGCTAACAGCATGAACTGCCTTTGCGAAGCACTTGGAATTGGACTTCCGGGGAATGGTACTATTCCGGCAGTATATAGCGGCAGAATTCAGCTTGCTAAGCACGCAGGTATGGCAATAATGAATCTAGTAGAAAAGAATATAAAATCAAGAGATATTGTTAACGAAAAGGCAATAAAAAATGCACTGACATGCGATATGGCTCTTGGTTGTTCATCAAACAGCGTACTGCATTTGCTTGCAATAGCTAAGGAGGCGGGAGTTGAACTTAGTCTTGAAACCTTCAATGATTTGAGTGGCAAAACTCCTAACCTTTGTCATTTGGCACCGGCTGGAAATACTCATATTCAAGACTTGAATGTTGCTGGTGGAATACAGGCCGTTCTTGGTGAACTTAGTAAGAAGGGTATGATTGACACGACTCTTATGACGGCAAACGGCAAGACTGTTGGTGAGAATATTAAGGGTAAGGAATCACTTGATCCTAATTCAATAAGACCAATCGATAATCCATATAGTGAAACTGGTGGCATTGCCATCATGTGGGGTAATATCGCACGGGAGGGCTGTGTAGTTAAGAGGAGTGCAGTTGCACCCGAAATGCTGGTTCACAGCGGTCCTGCAAGAGTCTTTGACAGCGAGGACGATGCAATTGCTGCAATATATGCAGGTGAAATCAAACATGGTGATGTGGTTGTAATCAGATACGAAGGTCCAAAGGGAGGCCCTGGAATGAGAGAAATGCTCAACCCGACCAGTGCCCTTGCAGGCATGAAGCTTGACAAATCCGTTGCTCTAATTACTGACGGAAGATTCAGCGGTGCAAGCCGTGGTGCATCAATCGGTCATGTTTGTCCAGAGGCGGCAGCAGGCGGAAACATCGGACTTATTCAAGAAGGAGATATCATTGAAATTGATATCCCTGCATCAAAGATTAACGTAAAGGTATCCGACGAAGAGCTTGCCGAAAGACGCAAATCATACAAGGCACCTGAACCAAATGTAAAAACAGGCTGGCTTGCAAGATATGCCAAGATGGTAGGCCTTGCTTCTAAGGGTGCAGTCATGGAGGATTAAGGACCTTGAAAGAAGGCCCTTGGATATAAGGACGAGGTAAAAAAATGCTAACATTAGATAAAATATATCATGCCGCATTCGTGCTAAGAGATGTGGTGAGAAAGACAGATTTGATTTCTGCACCAGCCTTATCTGTGACAAATCAGGTATTCCTCAAGACGGAAAACCTGCAGACAACAGGTAGCTTCAAGGTAAGAGGTGCATATTACAAGGTAAGCTGTCTAACAGACGAAGAAAAGGCAAAGGGAATCGTAGCCTGCAGTGCAGGAAATCACGCCCAGGGCGTGGCTCTTGCAGCAGAGAGAAACAATATACCGGCTATCATATGTATGCCTGACGTTGCTCCAATCAGCAAGGTTGAAGCAACTAAGAGCTACGGTGCGGAGGTATGTCTTGTACCTGATACATACGATGATGCCCATCACAAGGCTGTAGAGCTTCAAGAAAAGGAGGGCTACACCTTCATACATCCATTTGATGACGAGGATGTAATAGCAGGTCAGGGTACTATCGGTCTGGAGATCCTCAATCAGCTTGAGGATGTAGATGCAGTAGTGGTTCCTGTTGGTGGCGGCGGACTTGTCAGCGGAGTAGCATTTGCAATCAAGCATCTTAAGCCAGAATGTAAGGTTTACGGTGTTCAGGCTGAGCGTGCTGCAAGCATGCATGCTTCAATTAAGGCAGGTAAGAAAAAGACAATTACCAGCGTTAATACCTTTGCAGACGGAATCGCTGTTAAGGAACCAGGGGATCTTACATATGAGCTTATCAGCGAGTATGTAGATGATATGATTACAGTTACAGAGGATGAAATTGCGACAGCAATTCTTACTTTAATCGAAAAGCAAAAATTGATTGCCGAGGGTGCAGGGGCCGTTGCCGTTGCTGCGGCTATGTTTGGTAAGATTCCACTTAAGGATAAGAAGGTTGTTTGCCTTGTAAGTGGCGGTAACATAGATGTAAATATTCTCAACCGTGTCATCACTCGTGGTCTTATCATGAGTGGTCGTAAGACTACATTAACCATAGCTCTTATGGATAAGCCAGGACAGCTTGTAGGCGTAAGCCGAATTGTCAGCGAAGCAGGTGCCAACGTTGTGGCCCTTCATCATGACAACGGCGATCCTAACATGGATATCAACAGCTGCTTCCTCAAGGTTGTAATGGAAACTAGAGATCAAGAACAGGCAGACTTAATCAAACAGAAGATGATTGATGAAGGCTTCAAGATTGTTAGTGAAAGAGTTTAAGCCATCATATATGAATCAATAATTTGAGTAAAAAAAGAGATATATTACCCACATCGCAGGACCCTTACGTTCCATACTACGTAACAGTGACCTAGGGTAATATATCTCTTTTGAATTCAAATTTAGAGGTTCTCGGTTTTGAAGGTTGTGTATCCTTCATAGTAGTAGCTATGATCGATACCCTTCATATATACCTCGCGGCTATCAACTTCATCTGTAAGTGCTGCCTTGAGGAGATGCTTGATTTCTATGTCTTTAATTGGGCTACGCTCCATGGCAAGCATATAATCCTCTTTATCTACCTTGCTCCAATCAACCACTCGTCCGATTTCAGCTTTGAGAATATGGTCAAGCCAAATACGAGTGCTGCGACCATTGCCCTCTCTGAAGGGGTGAGCAATATTCATTTCAACATACTTTTCTATGATTTCATCAGAAGTAGATTGTGGCATGCCATCAATATTTTTAAGGGCATTTTCTAGGTACATAAGTGGTGCAAAACGAAAGTTGCCTTTGGAAATGTTTTCTTTGCGAACCTGTCCAGCAAAATCATAAATAT
>DATESI010000099.1:0-3212 GCA_035270905.1 Anaerovoracaceae bacterium | reverse complement strand
GGCAAATATCGTTGTGAATGTGTTATACTCTTCATAGCGGTTGATGCTCCTTTAATTAGAAAGTTTTGTTGGTATTAACATTCTAATGGACTCAACCGTTTTTGTATAGAGTTAAGGTGTCACATCAATTGTAACCTTACATAATCTAAAAGCTCATATGTATCTACTCTATTTTACCAAATTAAAAAATGTGGTATACTGTTGTAAGAAATCTTTGCAATCACAAGGAGGATAGGGATGGATAATAGATTAAAAGAAATAATAGATAGTAGCAAAAATATTGTGTTTTTTGGCGGAGCCGGGGTATCAACAGAGAGTAACATTCCGGATTTTAGGTCAGAAAGCGGGCTGTACAACGCAATGCAGAGCTACGGCAGATCGCCGGAGACAATGCTTTCCCACAGCTTTTATCAGAGCCAAACAGAAACATTCTTCGACTATTATAAGAACAACCTGATATATTTGGATGCCCAACCAAACAAGGCACACATGGCCCTTGCCAAGCTTGAGCAAATGGGCAAGCTTACGGCAATCGTAACCCAAAACATCGACGGACTTCATCAAAAAGCCGGCAGCAAAAACGTGTTCGAACTCCACGGTTCGGTCCTAAGGAATTACTGCCTCAACTGCGGAGAGTTTTATGATGTAGAATATGTAATGGACGAGGACAACTGCAAGAACCTTGTACCTCATTGCAAAAAGTGCGGCAGCATCGTCAAACCGGACGTAGTCCTTTATGAAGAAAGCCTTAATGAAGAGGTAATCAGCGGAGCGGTCAGTGCAATCAGCAAGGCGGACACCCTGATTATCGGCGGAACATCCCTGGTAGTATACCCTGCCGCAGGTTTTATTAATTACTTCAAGGGCAAAAATTTAGTATTGATTAACAAGTCAGAAACACCATATGACGGTAAGGCTGACCTTGTAATACACGACTCTATAGGAAAGGTAATGGATTTTTAGATGAACATACTAGTATCTAACGACGACGGCATAACAGCCAAGGGGATTATTGAGCTTGTGAAGGCATTGAGCGGATCAGCCAATGTTTTCGTTGCAGCACCCCACAGCCAGATGAGCGCCAATAGCCATGCAATAACTCTGGGCAAAAATATCTTTGCGAGGAAAGTAGAATTTCCACATGCCAAGGATGCTCTTGAGGTCAAGGGAACTCCTGCAGACTGCGTCAAGGTGGGTATTCAGGTTTTTGAGGAAGAGGGCCACAAGATTGACATGGTATTCGCAGGAATCAACATGGGAAGCAATCTTGGAAATGACACACTTTACTCGGGAACTGTAGGAGCCGCAATGGAAGGGGCACTTTTCGGCAAGCCTTCAGTGGCAGTATCTGTAGATAATCACACTGCAACCCACTTTGAGGGGGCATGCAGCCTGGCAGTACAGACAATAGATTTGGTTTACGGCAAGATTTCTGCCAATACAGTGATTAATATTAATGTCCCTGACATTCCAAGGGAAGCAATAAAAGGCGTTAAATTCACCAAGCTTGGGACAAGATATTATGATGATAGATTTCATCTTGTGGGGGAGAAGGATGGATTCACAGAATACAAGCTTTCTGGTGAGCCTGCCGACTTCACAGGTGGCGGAATGGAATATGATGTTGCGGCAATCGCCAACAACTATGCAAGTATAACACCGCTCCAATTTGATTTCACTGACCATAAGATGATGGATCAAGTGGCAGAGTGGCAGTTAGAGATATAACAGAAGAGCTCACAAGTATAGTGGGACAAGGAATAGGAAATATCGACAGAGGATACACATGATAATATTAAAGAACGATTTTGAAGATTTGACACAAGAGAATAGAGAATTATTGCAGGAGTACTTCCATGGATTTGACTACCAGGCGGCTGGATACACCCTGCTTGCAAACTGCATCTGGAGGAACACCCATTGCGTTTGCTGGGAGGAAATCGGAGACTACCTTTGCATAGCCGGTGCGGACTGCATCAAGGAAAACGCCCGTGCAATAATATCCATGCCCCTAACCCGTGACGGTTGGTATGACCCTGCCAAACTGAGGGAGACAATCCTGGCAGTTAAGGAAAGGTTCGACCAGAGGAAAATACCATTTTCCATAGAACTGATTCCAGGGCATATGGTACATTTCCTCGAAGAGGCTTTCCCGGGAGAATTACGCATTGAGCACGACCGAGATGATGACGAGTACGTATACCTCAAGGACAAACTCATAACTCTGAGCGGCCGGGCACTTCACAAGAAGAAGAACCATCTCAACAGCTTTCTCAAGGAGTACGAGTACGAATACCGTGAGATTACGCAGGGAATGCACGATGAGATAATGGAATTTGTAGACAATGCCAAGAGGAACAAAACCGACGACCCGGAGGAACTGGAAAGTCGGGAGCTTGAGGAAACGGCAATTGCTGAGGTGCTGGAGTTTATTGGCAAGCCGGGAATCTTTGGCGGAGCCATTTACATCGGAGGAGAGCTAAAGGCATTTTCCATAGGAGAAATGCTTTCTAAGGATACAGCCGTGGCTCACTTCGAGAAGGCCGACGATAGCATCAGAGGACTTTATCAGGCCATCAACAGTGAATTTTGCAAGCATTTGCCTGAAGAGGTTGTTTATGTTAACAGAGAAGAGGACATGGGAATCGAGAATCTGAGACATGCCAAGGAAAGCTACAAGCCTGACCACATGTCAGAGAAATATTCGGCTTGTTTTTTAGCCAGCACTGTAGTAAAATAAAAGCAGTAGGTTTATAAATAAAAAGCGTGAAAAGTAATAATAATTACTTTATATTCAAGGAGGATATACAATATGAGAGAAGTTGTAATCGTAAGTGCAGCAAGAACACCAATCGGAAGCTTTGGTGGAACATTAAAGTCAGTTCCTGCAAGAACATTAGGAGCAGTTGCTATTAAGGAAGCTGTTAAGAGAGCAGGAATCGATCCAGCAACAATTGATGAAGTTATCATGGGTAACGTTCTTCAGGCAGGATTAGGCCAGAACGTTTCAAGACAGATGTCATTAGACGTTGGAATTCCAATCGAAGTTCCAACAATGACAATAAACAAGGTTTGCGGAAGCGGACTTAGAGCAGTTGAATTAGCAGCACAGATTATCAAAGCTGGAGATGCTGATATCATCGTTGCAGGTGGTGCAGAGAGCATGTCAATGGCTCCATATGTAATGCCGGCAGGTAGATGGGGTGCTAGAA
>DATESI010000098.1:0-2287 GCA_035270905.1 Anaerovoracaceae bacterium | reverse complement strand
ATCAAGCAGTAGTGTTTGATAAGGAGGAGGTAGTAACAAGTGGCAAAGCAGGAATCTCACAAAGCGAAGATAGTCAGGGCAGCACAAGAGTTCCTGGATCTGCAAAGACAGGTACGCAAGCAGAAACAGGAAGGGACCTGGAGACAGAAGGAGGAAAACCAGAAGTAGAACCAGTAAAAGGTCTCACCGATGTTAAGAAAGCCAAGACAGGAGAACCATTCAAAGCGATTATGTATAATGCTAGTGGTAGGACAGATAACAGTGTTTATGGTAGTGTAAATTACCCTGTAATGGGCAAAGGAAAGTATTATGCTTTCAATGCTAAGAAAGCAAGTACTTATGGGCCTAATGTTGTAGAAGAAGTCATAGAACTTAAAAACCCATTAATTATAAGAGATGATGTTGACTGGAGAAGATTAACTACTAGTGCAGGATGGGAATACTCTAATCCTGTAGGGCAGGACAGAGACAAAATAATCGCAGATATCGACAAGCTACAGGGAATAGCTAGGGAATCAGGGCATGATGGGATTGTCGTGACCTTTGAAAAAGACAAATATGGAGATATAAACGATCTTACTAATAACTCTATCAAAACACTTAGAAGTGTATTAGGACACGATCAAGCAGTAGTGTTTGATAAGGAGGAGGTAGTAACAAGTGGCAAAGCAGGAATCTCACAAAGCGAAGATAGTCAAGACGGCGCAAAAGTTCCTAGACGTACAGAGGCAGATGCGCAAGCAGATGAAGGAAGGAACCTGGAACCCGAAGGAGCAGAGCAAGAAGTAGAGCCTAAGTTGTTAGATCATACAGGTGTCTTGAAATCAGATAGGGAAGAAATACAGAAAGCCATAGATGTAATCAGAGAATATAATCCTGAATTGTTGGAGGTTACCGAAACCACAAAAACAGATACAAGGGAACGCCCTGGAGAATTCGGTATGATAACGGAGGAATACCAGCTTACAACAAGGACATTCCCTGCCTCGGATATCCTATCTACTTTCTCAACTCACCTGAAGTATGGATTTGACGGAGCAATAGAAACCTTGAAAGAGAACCTAAGACTTGATTTTCCTCAATATTCAGCAGAACATATACAAGCAGCAGGCGACCTATCAGACTATGACCTAACTATACAGAAAGCTACTACCAAGAACGGCAATCCTGTATGGGAACTTAAGGGCGTAAAGAAAGACGATACTGATATGATTAACGTCATGAAGCGGTTTAGAGCAAGGTGGTGGAAACCTACAGAAACATGGTCTTTTTATGGTGAAGAAGACCCTACACCTAAGATACTTGCAGAGATCGAGAAGGTTAAGCCTAAAAAATCAAAGCCAGCAGAGACTAAGCCGACAGGTGATTCAAAGCCTATAAACAAAGGCAAATATGGGGTAGGGGATCGTGTGTCCTATTATGGGCATACAGGTACTGTATTGAATGATTTAGATGACAGTATTGAGATCTTGATGGATCCGAATGCATTAGGTATAGAGACACACTCTTTTGTAAACAAAGATAGCAAAGATCTGTCATTGATTAAGCCTAAATCTCCTGATCGCGCTCCAGAAACGAAACCAGCACAGGAAGCTAAGCCAGAAATAAAGACACCTACACCCGATACAACAGATAAGTATATGGGATTCAAAGAAAATGATAGAGTTAAGTTTACTCTAAAAGGAAAAGAATTTACCGGTACTATTAAAAGATTAGATGATTACAGCAATATTAGCTCTAACCTTGGCATGGTAGCAGATGTAGATGTAGACCAGATTGAGCATGCAGGAGGCGTACCCATTGGAAGGCGTGAGATTGTTAGGCTTGATACACTATCAAAACTTAAAGAAGCTGCAAATGCTCCTTCCAACACAGAAGAAACTCCTGATAAAATTACACAATTTACTCCTGTTTCCGAATTGGAGGAATTGGCGAAAATAACAAACGACAATAGAGTGAAGATAGGGGAAATCATAGGGCAGTCCAAAGGTGTAAGACAAATAGTTGAGAACATAAATAAAAACACTTTTGACGGTTGGCGCAATAACTTGATGAAGGAAAGGCGTATCAAAAAGGCTATCAATGATGTGGTTCAAGATACATCTAAAACAGAGCAGATATTTGACTTGATTGCAGGTGAGTATGATCTCATAAACGGTGTTGCCAAGGAAACCGCTTCCACGAGAGAACTAGATAACCGGATGATGAACCTTGTTAAAAATGACGATTTTGTTAAAAACATGGTAATAAATGATTCAACCGACAAGCAAAATGGTATAATAGAGAT
>DATESI010000097.1:0-3451 GCA_035270905.1 Anaerovoracaceae bacterium | reverse complement strand
GAATAGAATCAATAGCTGCTTCATATTCAGCGCGTGTACCTACGAATAATCGCCCATCCACATGAGCGAGCATTAAATTCCAAAGTTCGGTTAGACCGACTTCACCTAAATACTTAGAAAAATCCATAGTCTAACCTCCTTTAGTCTACATCAGTGATGCATACAATAGCACCAACTGGAATTTTACCAGCATCATTTGCAGCTTGGTATTCTGCCAATGTGCCAATAAACATATTATTTTTGTCAAGCTTTGTGTTATCAATAGCATTGATAACGGCCTCCAAAACATCATTATTAGGATAGTCTTGAAGGCTCAATAGGTCGAATAATGCCTTCACGCCATCGGCAGTTAAGACTTTAATTTGTTCAGCCATGCTTCAAGCACTCCTTTCAAAATAGTGGGGGAGTTAGACTCCCCCTTATAAGAATTACCCTAATAATTAAGCTTCAATTTTACAAGCTTCAATAACCTCAGTTGCAGTCATAGGAACTACGAGAGCATCAATGCGGTCATCAACATAAGCCTGCAATCCAGTAACAGAACCAGCAGCAACAGAACCAGAAATACTCAAGTTACCATTTTCTAAGTTCAATTTAGCTAATTTATCGATTTCATCCTGAGTAATAGGACGAACACCTTTGCCTGCAAAAGTATTATAAGTCTGCTGTAAAGAAGTTAAGCTAGATGCAAGAGCATACTTGCTTAAATCTTGAGCGTCAATTGCAGCGCTAATCTGGTCAGCTACCTTAGTAGAACCAACGAGACCCTGCAATGCAGAAATTGCAGTAGCGTTACTACTAATCTTAGTGTTCATAACAGATGCATCGCCACCATGAGTAGTAATCCAATCAGCAATTTCTTTTAAAGTATCAAGACTTGTATCTGCACCAGCAACAATCTTAGCAATTTCAGCTGCAACAGTAGCTGCAACAGAACCTGTACCAGTACCATTCAATACTGCGATTGCATTCTTGTTGGTATTAGCCTGAGTCATAGCAGAATTAGCTTTTGTCTGTGCGTTAGAAGCAGCTGTAGCATTTGCTTCCTCTGCGGCCTTAGCACGATTAGCCTCTGCAGTGATAGCAGCCTGAAGAGCCTCTTCAGCTGTCATAGCACGAGTCTTTTCAGCATTTACTTTATTATTGATTTCATTAGCAACCTGACCCCATAAAGTGGATACGCCAGCATTGTCTAAAAATCTCTTAATATCAGCCATTTGTTTTTACCCCTTTCGAATTATCCTTTAATAATAGTTCTAACATCTTCTGCAGACATTTCATCAAGAATTTGTCCGCTTGGAGTTACGGGAACGCCACCAGAAGCGGCGCCAATAGCAGCTAGAATGTCATCTGTAGACATCGCTTCTACAACAACGGTTTCACCAGTACCTTCAATAGCACCAATCAAACTGTCTACCTGCTCTTTTGTATAATATCCAGACATATCAACAGATACATTTGACAACATTTCATCAATGTCTTCTTTAGTGTAGAAAACAGAAAGGTCAATCATCGTACGATAAGCGATTGCACCTTCATTATCATATAATTGATATGCTGTATTATTTTCTAAAACGACAATAATCTGTCCTGGATATGGATATGGAGTTCCACCAGTCCAGCCCTCTGACATTGCAGAAGCATCGCCTGTGCAATATGCCTTTAAGTCGTTCAAAGTAAGTAATACGGAACTCACATCAAGAGGACCGTATTTCTGTCTGTTAAGGTTGACACCTAGGGTGGCAACACCTTCGTACTTCATCATACGAAACCTCCTTATCCGATTACTAAATTATATTTGGTAGCCGCAAGTCCATTCGCGTTTTCACAAACCCAAACATTATATTTAACAGCAGTTGCGCCGTCCTTGCCTTCTACCATTACTTCACTCTTGGTGAAGTTGCCGAATACATCCAGACCCATACCATCAACGTCGATAACAGAAGTTAATGCCTTGCCATATGTATACTTTGCATTAGTCACTTTCTGAGGAATAGCAACTACCACTCTCTTAGTACCTGCCGCAATAGCTACATTGTTCTGAGTAGATGCGTTATATGCATTACCCTTGCCAGTACATTTACTTCTAATCCAAGCGCCATCAATAGCACTTGTGTCATTTCCTACATACATAAACCACTGACGGTAACCCTTCAAGCCAGTCTTAGAGACCGCTGGAGCAGAGTTGGCCGCAATTCTAACCACAGGATTAGAATCATCACCCAAGTTATCGTGCGCGATTGCGCCCGCATCATGAGTAACGGTTACAGTATAAGAATAATCATCAGTATCGCTCACAACAAAGCTCGGGAATGAGCCACTAGCTTTATCGGAGGTATTACCTTTATTATCAACGATAGACCAGGTTTTTGGAGAAATGCCAGTTGCAGGGCCATATGTATAGGAACCTGAATTCAAACTTACGCTCCAGCCTGGAGTTACGGTCGTACCTACCTCCACCGCACTCATACCAGAAGCGGTACAAGAAATACTTGGTTTAGTAGGTGTGCCTGGTTGCTCTCTCTTGGATAACATCTCCTGAAGTGCAGCTGCTACGGATTTACCCTTTGTAGCGAACTTAGCAGTTCCAGTTGAAGTTTTCGTCAAGTTACCAACCTGAGTATATGAACCTGCCAGAGTAATGTCGATTGGCATGATAACCTTGCTTGCATCAACGTTTCCGTCACATGCGATCCAATCTTCACCATTAAAGTGGTAGGCAGATTTAATACCTGTAGAATTAGTTACAATCAATACATCGCCGCCAACAAACTCAGTATCTGCAGGAATTAGTTTTTCCATTTCAATTTCATCGCTTGTAACCTCATAAACTGTAGGCTGCTTTGCTTCTGGAATTTCAATGTTGTTAATTGCGTCAGTTACAAACTGTTCTGTCGCAAGTCCTGTCAAATCAACAGTTGGATGTTCAATGTTGTTAATTGCATCTCTTACGAACTCCTCAGAAGCCAATCCCTCAGTTGAAGGAATTTGAATATTCTCCAAATCCTCTTTAGTTGCAAAATTCTCAGTGTCTACAGTTGGATGCTCAATGCTCTCCACCGCTTCTCTAATCTTCTGCTCTGTTTCCGCTTTAGTGTAGAAAACAGTTAAATCAACTTCAGTATTTCCATCACCTTGGAGCTGTGCTTCAGCAATCTTTTGTCTAACATATTCTTCAGTAGCCAAGCCACTCAAGTCTACATCAGGATGCTGAATGTTCTTAATAGCTTCCTCTACATCGGTTTTCTTTGCATATGCGTCTAAGTTTACTTCAGGAATGTCGATGTTATCGATAGCGTCCTGCAATTCTTGTTTTGTCGCAAAGTCATCGTGTGATGGAATCTGTGGAATTCTTTCTTCCAAAATGTCTTCCAATTCCTCAGTTGTCACAAACTCTTCATGTGAAGGAATGTGAGGAATCATATCCTGCACATCATCAGCTGTAATGAAC
>DATESI010000096.1:0-7160 GCA_035270905.1 Anaerovoracaceae bacterium | reverse complement strand
TTCATTATTGCTCCCTGTCCGAATTGTTTATGTATCTGTGATAACGCTGCCTCCAAAGCTTTGTCTTTTTCATTATTACTGTTATTAGCCATTTTTCACCTCCGAAAATATGAACATTTGTTCTTTTTTTAATAATAACCTATTATTGACCTGTCGTCAAGTCGTTTTTGAATAATTTTTTTGCTTTGGAATAGTTGGTAATTTATGGTATTATCATTGTAACTCAGCTGCCATTATTTGTCAACCCATTATTTACAAGTCGGAAATTGTCTTATTAACCACATTAAGCATGTGAAGCACGCCGTAGTGTCTGTTCCACTTGCGATTTACATTCCTCATGCGAATCATCTTCACCGACTCCCTGCCTTTGTAAACACAGCCGATATACATTAGCCCAACGGGCTTTTCCTCTGTGCCGCCGCCTGGCCCTGCAATTCCCGTAATGGAAATGCAAAGGTCGCTGCCCGTCCTCTTGACAAGTCCTCGTGCCATCTCAAGAGCCACCTCTTCGCTGACAGCGGTGTATTTGTCCAAAGTCTCCCTTTTCACGCCTAATTCAGCCATTTTGGCCTCCTCAGTATAGGTTACAAAGCCTCGGTCAAACACAGCCGAAATCCCGGGAACCTCGGTCATATACTGGGCGAACATTCCCCCTGTGCATGACTCCGCCGAGGAAAATGTAATATTTTTGTCCATAAGCTTGCCTGCAACCACGTCAACAAATTCTTCATCGTCGCAGCTGAATACATACTCGCCCACCCGATCAAGAACCTTCTCAACCATTTCATCAACGGCAGCCTTGGCCTCCTCAAGAGTTGCACGCTTTGAAGCCACGCGAACACATGCCTCACCCTCCTTGGCGTATGTCGCAAGGGTTGGGTCCGTCTGTCCGTCAATCAAATCAAGAAGTGCAGTCTCCAGCGAAGACTCGCCTATCTCAAAGGTTCTCAGCATGCGATAGTGAATCACGCTGTCCTGCATCTTTTCTAGGAAAGGCTTTGCTCGGCGTTCCCACATTCTTGTCATTTCCCTAGGAGGTCCCGGCATGCAAATTATAATCTTGCCATTCTCCTCAAGGGCAAAGCCCGGTGCCGTTCCGGCGTCGTTGTCAAAGACCGTCGCCCGAGATGGCATCATGGTTTGCTTAAGGTTGTTCTCCGTCATCTTGCGGTTCATAGATTTATAATAGCCCTCAAGTGCCTTAAGACTTCCCTCGTGCTGAACCAGCTTATCATGAAGGGCCGCGCACACTGTTTCCTTAGTTAAGTCATCCTCAGTAGGTCCAAGACCTCCCGTAGTTATAATCAAATCACAATCTCTGAAGGCAAGCTCAATAATGTCGCCAAGTCTTTCTGGATTGTCTCCAACGGTGTAGTGATACATAACGTCAAAACCCAGCAGGTTTAATTGCTGGGATAAAAATACCGTATTAGTATTAGTAATCTGACCGAATAAAATTTCTGTACCTACACTCAAAATAGCCGTTCTCACTTAATGTCACCTCTTTTAATCTTACATCGAAAATACGTGTCTGTTCTTGATTATGTATTCAGCGCCTGAGTAAATTGTCATTACAAGTGATGCCCACAGGAATACCTGGGCTGCAATATAGCTATATTCATAAAGTGCTGTACCTACAATAGCAGCAGTCAGAAGAAGTAGCGGAACTGCAATCATTTGAAGAACTGTCTTAATCTTGCCACTCATTCCTGCAGCAATTACAAGTCCCTCCGATGCAGCAACTGTTCTCATACCTGCAACAGCAAATTCTCTTGCAAGAATTACAATAAGCATCCAGCCCGGAACCGTTCCGTCCCCTACCATCAAGCAAAATGCTGAGTAAACCAGAATTTTGTCTGCCAGTGGATCCATAATCTTACCAAAGTTAGTAACAAGGTTGTGTTTCCTGGCAATCTTTCCGTCAAGCATATCCGTAAAGGATGCAACAATGAAAAGTGCAAATGCTGCCCAGTAGTATCCAAGCAAATAGCACAGGATAAAAAATGGCACTGCAATTACTCTTGCAATAGTTAGTTTATTAGGTAAATTCATTCTTAAGCCTCCGTTCCGACTAGATCATAGTCAAAAGCATCATTTATATATACTTTCACAATATCGCCCGGCTTCAGGTATCTCGCGGAAGTAAAAATAACAGAATTATCGATTTCAGGTGCATCATAGCGGCTCCTGCCTATGTAACTGCCCGGCTCATCATCAAGCTCATCAACAATTACCTCCAAGGTCTCGCCTACCATCCCTCGGTTCATTTCCAAGGAAATATCAAGCTGCCTACGCATGATAGCATCAAGTCGCTCTTGTTTGATTTTCTCGTCAATCTGACAGTCCATCTCTCCGGCTACGGTGTTTTCCTCCTGAGAATATGCGAACACTCCAAGCCTTGCAAACCGCTCATGTTCAACAAAGTCGCAAAGCTGGTCGAAGTCCTCCTCACTCTCACCAGGAAAGCCTACAATCAAGGTTGTCCTAACCCTGATATCAGGGATTGACTTCTTTAGTCTGCTAAGTGTATTATCAATGGACTCAGCCGTTGATCTTCTATTCATAGATTTGAGAACTCTATCTGATGCATGCTGAATAGGAATGTCTAAATAATTACAAATCTTTTCTTCTGATGCAATCACGTCGATAAGCTCATCTGTAATTCTATCCTCATAGCAGTACATTAGGCGTATCCACTGGATTCCATCGACCTTGCAAAGCTCCTTGAGAAGCTTAGGCAACATCAGCTGCCCGTAAAGGTCCCTGCCGTAGTATGTCACGTCCTGAGCAATGAGTATAAGCTCCTTGCAACCTGCTGCTGCAAGTTCTCTTGCTTCAGCTAAGATGTCCTCTTGTTTCTTACTTCTATATTTCCCCCTGATTTTGGGGATTATGCAATATGCGCAAATATTGTTACAGCCCTCGGCGATTTTGATGGTCGCAGAATATGGATTCTCTACAAATTTTCTCGTCTGCTTCTCCAATACGTCAAGGTCACACCCCGCTGTGAAGATTTTGCCTTGCAAACCCTCACGGTCCGCCGCAAAACCCACTTCGCCGCAAGGCGAATTTTCTGAAGAAAGCCCTGCCTTCTGCAGGTCTTGGCTTCCCGCAAGCTGCGCGAGTATCTCCGGCAATCTCTCGTATTCGTTGACTCCTAGGAATGCATCAACCTCGGGCATTTCGCCGGCTATGTCATGTGCGTATCTTTGGGAAAGACAGCCGGAAACTACAAGCTTCTTGCCGCTGTCCTTATTACTAAGCTTGTACTCCGCCATGTCGAAGATTTTGCTGATAGATTCCTTCTTGGCATCGTTGATGAAGCCGCAGGTGTTGACAATAATGTAGTCCGCAGCCTCGGGGCTATCCACCATTGTGTACCCATTTTCTTCGAGTATCCCTGCTGCCACCTCTGAATCGTTGAAATTCTTGGGGCAACCCAGGGTCTCAATATATACCTTGGAGTTCTTAGCTCCTTTATTATCTTTCAATTAAATGTCCTCTGTATCTTTCTCTAATCCTGCCAATTCTTCCTCACTCATAAGCACCTGCCTTGGCCTGCTGCCGTCGGAAGGCCCAATAATGCCGCGGTCCTCCATCATGTCAATGATTCTTGCCGCACGGTTGTAACCGATTCTGAAGCGTCTCTGAAGCATTGAAACGGAGGCCTGCTTAGCCTTAACCACGCAGTCGATTGCATCAGGAAGAAGCTCGTCTGCATCGTCATTATGTGCAGGAGTGTTAACTCTCTCTATTGTATGAAGAACGTCGTCGTTATACTCCTCGTCTGTGTTTTGGGATTTGACGAATTCTATAACGCTATGTACCTCGTTGTCTGTAATAAATGTACCCTGAATTCTAACAGGCTTGCCCTTGCCTAGTGGATAGAAGAGCATGTCGCCCTTACCCACAAGCTTTTCGGCGCCACCCATGTCAAGGATTGTCCTTGAGTCAAACTGTGAGGATACTGCGAAGGCAATTCTCGAAGGAATGTTAGCCTTGATAACCCCTGTAATGATGTCAACGGAAGGTCTTTGGGTTGCAACGATTAGGTGCATTCCTGCAGCTCTTGCCATCTGTGCCAGCCTGCAAATCGACTCTTCAACCTGTGACGGTGCTGCCATCATAAGGTCTGCAAGTTCGTCGATGATAATAACCATCTGTGGCATTACTAGGTCCTTCTCGTCGTCGGCGATTACAGTCTCATTATAGCTTTCAAGGTCTCTAACACCCTTGTCAGCAAACTTTCTGTACCTGTCATTCATCTCTGCCACCGCCCAGTTAAGAGCAGCCGCAGCCTTGGAAGGCTCTGTAACAACCGGAATCAATAGGTGCGGAATTCCGTTGTAATTGCCAAGTTCAACAACCTTCGGGTCAATAAGTACCAGTTTAACCTCGTCAGGATTAGCCTTATATAAAATACTCGTAATTATACTGTTAATGCATACACTCTTACCAGAACCTGTGGAACCAGCAATAAGTAGATGTGGCATATCCTTAAGATTACCCACGATTGCGTTGCCCGCAATATCCTTGCCAACAGCAAATGTAATCTTAGACTTAGCACTCTTAAACTCGCGTGAACCAATAATTTCGCGGATTGTAACCATGTTAACGCTGTCGTTTTCCACCTCAATGCCTACTGCAGCCTTGCCTGGAATAGGTGCTTCAATTCTGATGCTCCTAGCCTCTAAATTAAGAGCAATATCATCAGCAAGCCTTGTGATGCTGCTGACCTTGACCCCTAGATTCGGCTGAATTTCATATCTTGTAACCGCCGGACCCTGAGTAACCTGAACAACCTTGGCATCCACATGAAAATTCTTCAATGTCTCCTCAAGCTTTTCTGCCTTCTCACGAAGACTTTGGCTATTGTCACTCTTGCTTGATACCCCCGGCTTATTCAAAAGCTCAATAGAAGGCTTTTGATACTTGGCATGCTTTTTGGCAAGGTTAAGCTCCTCAGCTGACAAAGTAGCCGCTGCCGCGTCCTTCTTGGAAAGCTTGTCCACGGCCTGCTGGCTTTCGCTAGCCATGCCATGACCCTGTCCTTCTTCGGAAAGACTGCCTGCGACGCCTGTTACTGCTGCAGCCCCAAGTCCTGCTGCCATATCTCCTGCAAAGTCGGAATCTGTTATAGGCTCACCTGTTAGACCGTAGCCTGGGCCATAGTCCACCTTGCCGTCAAGACCATATCCCTGACCCATTCTTTCCTTTCTGTCAAAAAGACTATCGTCGGTCATATATTTCAAAATGTTATTTCTCTGTTCCTGAGTTAATGGCTCTTTTGATATGCTTGCCGCCGCCTTATTTTTTTCTATGTCATCGATAGACATCTGTCTATCCTGATTATTTGTAATAATTCTTGGCCCCGGGTTGGCAGCACTTCCGCCACTAAGCCCAGGATAAGGTATGCCATTGACACCTGAATCTGCCATAGGTGCGTACCTTGAATCAACACGGGTTGGCTCTGCACTCGCTGCACTCTCAGGTGCACTAAGTCCCGCTGTAGTTGCTGCGTTCTCTGCCTCAGCCTCAGCCATTGCCTCAGCCTTGGCTGCCCTAACGGCCTTGAATTCTTCTCTCTTATACTTGAGAGCCTCAATACCCTTGGACAAAGGTGTGTTAACAATAAGCAACAAGCATATGATGATTACCACTATTGCGAAGATATTAAGTCCTGCCTTGCCAATAAGCTTGATTAGCAAGGAGCCTGCGAACATTCCAAAGGCTCCGCCGCCCTTAAGGGTTATGCCACTTTCGTAGAATGCTTCGAAGGACTTGAATGTTACATCAACAGCCTCAGGATTGATGAATCTTTCTGAATTAAGTAAACACATCATAAGTAAAACAATGAACGCCAAAAGGGCCGTTTTCCACGAAATGTGAACGACCTTATGGGTTAGGAGCATTACTCCAAATATTATTATGTACCATGGCATAATAAGAGCAACAAGTCCAAAGGTTCCCTTGAGGGCGTTGCTTATTGCAACTCCGAATTGTCCTGCAATGCCAAATTGCAGAGCAAAGAAGAAGAATAATCCAATTGCAATGAGGATTATGCCCCATATTTCATCAATGAGCCTCTTGTCAGCCTCAATCTTAGCCTGAGCCTCCTTAGTGGTTGCCTTGGCCTTGGTCTTTGCTGCTGCCCTTGCACCTGTATTCTTATTTTTTGATCCGGGAGGTCTTCCCGGTTTTCTCTTGGTTTCTGCCATAATTACCTCTCTCTAAGTGTGTATTTATATGTCTTGCCAAGCTGTTTAAGCGAAGAAAACTCCATAAACTATTGCAAATAGGCCTAGTGCCCATACATAGTATGAGAAGTAGCTTAGCTTCTTATTTGAAACTACTCTTATCATTGTCTTGATTGCAACGAATCCTGAAATTGCAGCCACAACAACACCAACAATGATTGGTCCCATCTGAGCCATATCAACTCCTGCCTTGATTGCATCTGGGGCTTCCAAAATTACTGAGCCTAGAATTGATGGGATTGAAATTAAGAATGCAAACTTAACTGCAAAGGCTCTGTTGAGTCCTGTAATAAGTCCACCTACCATAGTTGAACCTGACCTTGAAATTCCTGGACAGATTGCGATTCCTTGAAGCACACCAACAAAGATAGCATTTCTAAAATTCATCTTTTCAATGCCCTTGTTGGCAGCGCCCATTCTCTCTGCGAATATAAGAAGAAATCCTGTTATAAGAAGTCCAACGCCTATTCCAATCAGTGATAAATAAAGTGCCTCGAAGTAATCATTAAACAGTAATCCAATGATTGCAGTCGGTATAGTTGCAACGATAATCATTATGCCAAGCTTACGTATTGGCCTTTCCTCAAGCCTTAGCCCCTTGCCTGTGAACAGGTCCTTAATGGTAACCACCAGCTCAACACATAGCTCGCAGATGTCCTTCCAGTATACAACGAATACGGAAATCAATGTTCCTAAGTGCAAAAGTACAGCAAATAGCAATACCTTGCTTTCGTCAATTCCGAAGAAGTACTGTGCCAGTGCCAAATGGCCTGAACTACTGATTGGCAGGAACTCTGCCAATCCTTGAATTAATCCCAAAATTATGGCCTCAAAATATCCCAATTTTTTCACCTCATGTTTCTAAAATTTAATTATTTTTATATTGATTATATTATATTTCTA
>DATESI010000095.1:0-2455 GCA_035270905.1 Anaerovoracaceae bacterium | reverse complement strand
TTCGATAAGAGTGCAGACGTACTTGTGGATATGCTCACAAGCTCACTTTTTGATAAGACAGAAATGGATAAGGAAAGACAGGTTATCTGTGAGGAAATCAAGATGACTCTTGACTCGCCAGACGACCTTGCACACGAAACCATAACCGAACAGGTTTTTAAGGGAAATCCACTGGGTAAGTCAATCATCGGAACACCGAGCACCCTTAAGGGAATTACAAGAAATGTGCTTACAGACTATTTCAAGAAGGAATACGTAAGGGACAATATAGTGATTTCCGTTGCAGGCAATGTTGATGAGAACTACGTATACGAATATTTTGAGAATAAATTTATGAATTTTGAGCCAACCAAGCCTGCCCTGAATGAGCCTAAGGAGCCATATGAAAAGAGCTTTAGAGTTCTTGTCAAGGACATCGAGCAAAGCCATATCTGCCTTGCAACAAGAGGCGTTAAGCTTTATGGAGAGCAATACTATCCACTTTCAGTGCTCAATAATATAATGGGCGGTAGCATGAGCTCAAGACTTTTCCAAAACATCAGAGAAGAAAAGGGCCTTGCATACTCAGTCTATTCCATGGCAAGCTGCTTCGCAGAGGACGGTTACTATAACATTTATGCAGGAGTAAGCCACGACAAGGTTAGGGATGCCATTGAGGGTATCAAGGAAGAGCTTACAATTCTCCAAGCCAAGGGCGTAACCACCGAGGAACTCAATGCATCCAAGGAACAGCTGAAGGCAAGCTATATCTTCGGTCAGGAAAGCGTTGCAAGCAGAATGTTTGCTATGGGTAAACAGATGATGCTCATGGGTAAATTCCTTACACCAGAAGAAGTTATCAGCTCCATTGACAGTGTAACAATGGAGGACATCAAGGAAGCAGAAAAGCTCATTTGCAATGTCGATAACTATTCTGCCGTAGCAGTTACAAACAAGAAGATACCACTAAAGAAAATCATGGAACAAAATTAATATATAATATAGCAAGCAGAAACAAAGAGCGAAAACACCTAAATGAAGAAAATAACCAGTAACACTAAAGGAAACAATATGAAAATTAAGATAATCAGCAAAAGCGGCGTTCTGCCGCAATACGAAACGGAAGGGTCGGCAGGAGTTGACATCAGAGCATATATCGAGGAGCCAATAACACTTAAGCCAGGACAAAGAAGGCTAATCCCAACGGGATTATTTGTTGAACTCCCTCAAGGCTACGAGGCTCAAATCAGAGCTAGAAGCGGTCTTGCAATCAAACATGGCGTTGGTCTAGTCAACGGCATTGGAACGGTGGATTCTGACTATAGAGGAGAATGGAACATTCCAATGATTAACTGGGGAGATGAGGATTTCGTCATCAATAGCGGAGATCGAATTGCTCAGATGGTAATTTCCAAATATGAAAAAGCCGACTTTGAACTTGTCGATGCCATAAACGATACTGCCCGAGGCGGCGGTGGATTCGGACATACAGGAGTAAAGTAATATGTTAATGCGAGTTGATTTAGAAAAAAGAGAATATGAAATGCTTTCGCCAGTGGCTGCTAAGTCGGCAGAGTCAAAAGGCAGACAGATGGAAGAAGAAAAATGTCCCATTAGAACTGATTTTCAGCGAGACCGTGACAGAATAATCCACTCCAAGGCATTCAGAAGACTTATGCATAAGACCCAGGTTTTCCTGGCACCGGAGGGTGATCACTTTAGAACCAGACTCACGCATACTATCGAGGTTTCTCAAATTGCAAGAACCATTGCAAGAGCCCTCAATCTCAATGAGGATTTGACAGAGGCAATTGCACTGGGACATGACCTTGGACATACGCCCTTTGGACATAACGGGGAAATGGTATTAAATGAAATACATCCAGGTGGTTTCAAGCACAACGAGCAAAGCCTTAGGGTTGTTGACATTCTCGAATCATCATACAGCAGGCGTGGTATGAACCTGACCATGGAGGTTCGTGACGGAATTGTTAATCACACTGGAAAGGGACACCCAATGACACTCGAGGGTCAGGCCGTTCAAATCAGCGATAGGATTGCATACATAAATCATGACATTGATGATGCAATCAGAAGCAATGTCATTGATATCAATGATTTGCCTAGTTCATCACTGGAACTCTTTGGACGAGGCCACAGGAAGAGAATCAACAACATGGTTGTCAACGTAATTGAGCACAGCGATGGTAAAGATGAGGTCTCAATGGATCCGGAATTTAACAAGGAACTTTTGATTCTCAGGGATTTCATGTTTGATAATGTATATAAGAGCTCCAAGGTTAAGAAGGAAGAAGACCTGAACAAGGTTGAGGTTGTAGTCAAATCACTTTATGAATATTTCTTAGTTAATCCTGACAAGCTTCCACAAGATCACATCGAGCTTATGGAACGAGACGGACTTAATACAATCGTTAAGGATTATGTAGCTGGAATGACCGACAGGTACGCCCTGACC
>DATESI010000094.1:0-4213 GCA_035270905.1 Anaerovoracaceae bacterium | reverse complement strand
ACAGATTACAGAGTTTTTAAGACTGCAATTGGAGGAAGACTGCTCGAATTGGAGATCGGCAAGGTTTGCGAGCAAGCAAACGGACAGGTAATGGTTAGATATGGAGAATCAGTAGTTAATGTAACTGCATGTGCATCCAAGGAGCCAAAACCGGACATTGATTTTTTCCCATTAAGCTGTGACTACGAAGAGAGAATGTATGCAGCAGGAAAAATTCCGGGAGGATTTATTAAGAGAGAAGGAAGACCGAGCGAAAGAGCAATCTTAAACTCGAGACTTATGGATAGACCTCTAAGACCACTTTTCCCGAAGGGATTTTACAATGATGTAGTTGTTGTAGCTACAGTAATGTCAGTTGACCCTGATTGCGAAACAGATATTATGGCTATGATTGGTTCATCAGTTGCACTTGCAACATCAGATATTTCATGGGATGGTCCTACAGGATCAGTTCGTGTTGGTATGGTAGATGGTGAGTTCATCGTTAACCCAACACTTGAACAGAGAGAAAAATCAGTAATGAACCTTACAGTAGCAGGTACTAAGGAAGCTATCATGATGGTAGAAGCCGGTGCCAATGAAGTTCCTGAAGCAACAATGCTAGATGCAATTTTGTTCGCTCATGATGAAATCAAGAAGATTGTTGAATTCATCGATGCTGTTGTAGCAGAAGTAGGCAAGGAAAAGCTTCAGATTGAATTCTACAAGGTTCCAGAAGAAATTGATACTGCAGTAAGAGAGTTCGCATCTGATAAGATGACTACAGCTATCAAGACTGTGGACAAGCTAGAAAGACTTGACAACATGGATGCAGTAGAAGTAGAAACTAAAGAACACTTTGCAGAGATTTATCCTGACAATGGTAAGGACATCGCTGCAGTACTATATAACCTAACTAAGGAAAACGTTCGTGCAATGATTCTTGACGAGGGCATCAGACCGGACAACAGAAAGCTTGACGAAATCAGACCAATTTGGTGTGAAACAGGATTGCTTCCAAGAGTTCACGGTAGTGGCTTATTCAAGAGAGGACAGACTCAGGTATTGTCCGCATGTACACTTGCACCTGCAAGAGAATCCCAGACAATCGATGGAATTACTGAGCAGGTTGAAAAGAGATATATGCATCACTACAACTTCCCTGGTTATTCAGTAGGTGAAGCTAAGACTAGCAGAAGCCCAGGCAGAAGAGAAATCGGACATGGAGCACTTGCAGAAAGAGCACTTATTCCGGTACTTCCTTCAGTTGAAGAATTCCCATATGCAATCAGAGTCGTATCCGATGTATTATCATCAAACGGTTCAACTTCAATGGGTTCAACATGCGGCTCATGTCTTGCTCTTATGGACGCAGGCGTTCCTATTAAGAGACCAGTATCTGGTATCGCAATGGGACTTATCGAAAGAGTTGAAGAAGACGGAACAAGCAAAATGGCTATCCTAAGTGATATCCAAGGCATGGAAGACTTCCTTGGCGACATGGACTTCAAGGTTACAGGTACTGAAATTGGTGTAACTGCAATCCAGATGGATATTAAGGTTCACGGTCTATCAAGGGAAATCTTGGAGAAGGCTCTTAATCAGGCAAAGGAAGGCAGAATGTATATCATGAGCCAGATGCTTGAAGAAATCCCTGCACCAAGAGAAGAAATGTCCAAGTATGCTCCAAGAAGCATCACTATGAGAATCGACCCTGACAAGATTAGAATTGTCATCGGACCTGGTGGCAAGATGATTAACAAGATTGTTGACGAAACTGGTGTTAAGATTGACATCTCTGAAGACGATCCTGGTCTAATCAGTATCTACAGTGTTGACATGGAAGGTGCTGAGGCAGCTAAGAAGCAGATTGAGATGCTTACTAAGGATGTAGAAGTTGGCGAAGTATACGAGGGTAAGGTAATGAGAATTATGACCTTCGGTGCATTCATCGAAATTCTACCTGGTAAGGAAGGCTTGCTTCATATATCCAAGATGGCTAAGGAAAGAGTTGAAAAGGTAGAAGATGTTATGAACATCGGCGATGTTGTTAAGGTTAAGGTTACAGAAATCGATAGCCAAAACAGAATCAACCTTTCAAGGAAAGAATTGCTGTAAGAACTAGTTAAGGTGACTAGCAACAACGACTAGCAGCCATGTCTAGCAGTAACGACTGGCAAACCTATACGCAATTAATATATGTGTACTAACCCCTAAGAGAAATGAGGTTCTCCCTCAAACTCTTGGGGGTTTTTAGTATGCAATAACATAGGGGTCTTAGCAAAATCGCCATGGGAGGCATAGCATGTATGGCTAAATCGCCATTGGAGGCATAAAAAATCGCCATTTAGAAACAAAACCCCTAAAAAAGGCGATGCACCCAATTACAACCGTAAGAATATGTAATACATGTAAAATATTTTTCGATTTGGACCTATTTTTCGCCTATTTTGTCCGTTTTGAAGCCCTTGAGAGTTACATATATTGCCAATATCGCTTTTTTGAGAGATTTTGTTTCTAAATGGCGATAAAACATTGGTGTTAAGGCGACGGCGATAAAACATTGGTGCAAAAGCGACGGCGATAAAAGATTTAGTATGCACTAAGTGGGTAGGTGCCCTCGGTGGTGCGGCAGACGTAGAGGGTCATGTCATCGCGGGAGCAGGTGGACCACTTGACTAGGGATATTTGGTTGTCTTGGATTTCGAGGGCGGTGACGGTGTTGGGGTGAACGCAGCTGCCACTGTTGAAGTAAAGGGAATCACCGGGACGGGGAAGGCTTGGCTTGTGAGTGTGTCCAGCGATTAGGATGCAACCGGTGTTTTGGCTAAAGCTTTGGAAGCGGGAGGCAGCGGCACGGGATTTGCTGTAGTTTTTGGCAGCACTGGTGGGGTCTTTGAAGCCGGAAAGCTCAAGGGGTCGCCAGAGATAACGAACTAGGAAGCGGGAAAGCTTCCAAAGGTCGTCGTTAAGTATATCCCCTTGGTAGCCGTGGAACATATAGATATCGCGGTCGTTAACATGGGTCCTTATAACAATTGATTCGTAAAAGGGGATTAGGGTGTCTGGGGCGTGGCGGCTATTATTGTGATTCGTGGCAGAGACTGTATTAGGGCGTGGACCAGTGGCAGCGTGGCTGACAGTGGCTGCGTGGACCGCCCATCTGGAATCTACTATAGGAAGTTTGGACGTTATGTATGCGGAATTTTCCTTGATGCGATCGTGATTGCCAAAGACCATGAACAGACGATTATCCTTTTGAAATTCAAGGAACATATTGTAGACTTCACGATATATTTCGTATATAGATGTGAAGCAACGGTTTTCCCATAGCTCATCACCATCACCAAGTTCTATGTATGTGAAGTTATTGCGATAGTAATATTTGAGGGCGGCGGTATATAGAGGGCGGTTTGGCAGGAAGCTGTCGCCCCAGGAGCCGTTGCCCCTATGACAATCACTCATTATTACCAGTTTTGGATGGTCAGCCATACTGATGAGTTTGGCCCCTTCAAAAGACTTCGCTATTTTGCGTTGTTTGTAGGACATAATAATCTCCTTGCCCGGCTTGCCCGGAGAAAAAACCTAGCATAAAACACACTTTTGCCGCAGGCAAAATTTCCCCATTAAAAAACCCTCTTGAGCCATAGTACGCAAGAGGGTAATGTTTGGTTCGGGTTTTATCTATCGGTGTCGTCTTTTTTGTCATTAGCAGGGCTGGATGCCTTGTCTTCTCTTTGCAAGTAAATTACGTTGCCTTCCTTTTTGACGTCGGGCTTTTTCTTTGCCACGTATTTGTCAGAGCTTGTGCTGAAAAGATAATATGCGAATAAGCCCACTACGAAGAAAAATCCTAAAATGAATAATGGCATAAGCCCACCTCCCTTATAATGCTTATTGTAACATAAATCCTTTGATTTTCAATAAAAATCTTGACTTTTGGGCAGAAAATAATTAAAATGGAATGCATACGGGTTATAATTTAATATAAGGCAGTGAAGGAACCAGTAGTCCGGTGTAAAAACCTTACAGAGAGATAATCAGTTGGTGAGAGATTATCGGTGAAACCGAGTACGAATATCACTCCGGAGCCTAACACTTTAAGAGAGGTGCCTTGATGGAGGCGCAAGCTAGGGTGGTACCGCGGTTTTTGTTTTGAGAATCGTCCCTATTTCGGAATGTCTGTATGAGGCATTTGGAGTAGGGATTTTTTAGTTTTCGGGGTATGCACGGG
>DATESI010000093.1:0-5814 GCA_035270905.1 Anaerovoracaceae bacterium | reverse complement strand
GACGGTTTTTGAAAATAGGTTCATGCATGTTGCGGAGCTAAACAGAATGGGTGCAAATATCAAAACTGATGGTCGCAGTGCAACTGTTCAGGGTGGCAAGACTCTGGAGGGTGCGCAGGTTATTGCAACGGATCTTCGTGCAGGAGCAGCTCTTGTCCTTGCAGGTCTTGTGGCAGAAGGCATCACAGAAATATCTGAGATTTATCATATCGAGCGAGGATATGAGAAGTTCATTGAGAAGTTCCGTGGCCTAGGTGCAACAATAATCAGGCTTGAGGACTAATATTAAAAATGGGCTTGTAATTCAACCCTAAGACCAAAATCTAAAATCTAAAATCTAAAATCTAAAATCTAAAAACTAAACGCTAATGGCTAAGACAGCGGCTGCAAGGGTCGCTGTTTTTGAGTGGGAGTAAGCTTGCGGCATCTTGTAAGTGTGGCTGTTAGATGCCCCGGAATAGTTCACAGTGCCCACGCAGCATAGCTCACGGTGTCCACGCAGCATAACTCATGGTGCCCACGCAGCATAGCTCACAGTGTCCACGCAGCTAGTGGATTTGCACGCCTGTGTAGTAGTGCTTGAGTATTTGGTCGTATGTATAGCCCTTCTCGGCCATTCCGTTGGCACCGTACTGGCTCATGCCTACGCCGTGTCCGGAGCCGCTGGTGGTGAAGGTGATGGAGTTTTTGGAACTGCCAGCGGATTGGCTGCCGGAGTTACCTGAGGTGCTGGAGCCGTCTCCAAAGGAAATGTCAAAGAGGGTGGAGCTTAGGTCAAGGGCGTTGCGAACTTGGGTGCCTGTAACCTCTGCCTTACCTATATTCATAGTTTTGACACGCCCACCATTGGTGCGTGCAGTGATTCGTATATCGTCTTGCTCTATTGAGGAGGTGCTTCCGAAGGTGTAATCAGGATATTTGGCTTTCATCTTATTGACCAAGGACTTAATTGTTAAGGTGGTTTTTTCGTCCTGGTGGGTTGCCTTGGTTTCGTAGGGACTCTCTACGCTGACCAGGTATGGATAGGTGCCAACAAACACGTCCTCTGAGTTTTCGGTGCGTCCTCCACTTGATGAGAAAAATAGTGCTTGCATTACAAGCTTGCCGTCGTGGTACATAACCTGGCCGCGGGTTTCGTGGACGGCCTTGGCAATCTTGTCAAATCCAAGCTCCTCCCAGCCATCATCATGGATTCTAATTAGCTCCTTCTTGGTCTTGTAAACCTGACAGTGGGTTGTATCGCAAATGGCGGCAGTTGGATGTGAGGCTGGGTGCTTGATGTCATACTTAGCAATTTTGGCAAGGGTATAGGTTCGTGCTGCGACGGCCTGGGCCTTGAGAGCCTCATGCTCGAAGGTATATGGCATCTCACTTGCAACAACGCAGGTGATGTAATCCTCGAATTTGACCTTCTTGGTGCGGCCTGTATCGGTTATGTGAACTGAAACGTATTTTGGAATATCGACCTTGTAGATATTCCCTTGGGATGTGGGCGAGCCGCTGCTAGCGCCACTTCCTGGCGAGCCCAGAAGATTTACTACGGCAAATGGCACTACTAGGAGAAACACCATAGACCAAAGTATATAATTTAGGGCAAGGGGAAGCCCCGCGCTGAGGGAAATCCTCCCGGCCCGCGAAGCCCCTCTGGCGAAAAACCCACTGCACCCTTGGGTGCATTTCCTCCTGCTGGCTCTGAATCTTTGGAATCTGCTTTTCATTGATGACCTCCCTTGGCTGCGGATAGGGGCAATTTATTATGATTGCAGCCGCGTTGTGTTTGCTTGTCTATTATATGAGGCAGAAATAAAAAATATGAAAAAGGTAATAAGTAATTGATTTTTGGCGCTGCATTAAGTATGATTAGGGTAGAGAGAATTTGGAGGATTTTAGAATGGCGGATTTGAAATTTCTGGAGCTACTGGCGAAGGACTACCCCAATGTTAAGGCGGCATCGGCTGAGATTATCAACCTGAGGGCGATTATGGCTCTTCCTAAGGGGACGGAGTACTTCCTCAGCGACCTGCACGGCGAGCATGAGGCCTTCATACATATGCTCAAGAGTGCGTCGGGCACGGTTAAGAGCAAGATAGATGAATATTATAGCGGCGTTCTCAGTGAGGCGGACCGTGATGATTTGGCGGCGCTGATTTATAATGCTGAGGCGGAGATTAAGAGGCGTAAGCTGTCGGAGCCGGATTTTGACAAGTGGTGCACTACGGTGATTTATCGGCTGGTGACTATCTGCAAGTCGGTGTCTACTAAGTACACTCGTTCTAAGGTTAGAAGGAGACTTCCAAGGTATGCGGATTATGCAATGGACGAGCTGCTTCATGCTGATGATGAGGAGAACAGAGTATTTTATTACAGTGAAATCATCAATTCCATCGTTGAATGTAAGGTAGCGGAAGAGTTCATTATCAATCTTGCCAACTTGATTAGCGATTTGGCTGTGGACCAGCTACATATAATCGGAGATATTTTTGACAGAGGGGCTCACCCTGACGACATTATGGATTTTCTCATGGAGTATCACGATGTGGACTTCCAGTGGGGCAATCACGATATCGTTTGGATGGGTGCGGCTACGGGAAACTGGGCGTGCATTACCAATGTCATTAGAATGAATATAAGCTACAACAACTTTGATATGCTGGAGATTGGCTATGGGATTAACCTTAGACCGCTGGCGTCATTTGCGGAGAAGACCTATGGGGACGACCCGTGTAATGCCTTCGCACCGCATATCCTTGACCGAAACAAGTTTGACCCTGTAGACGAGGAGCTGGCTGCCAAGATGCACAAGGCTATTGCAATTTGTCAGTTCAAGGCTGAGGGGCAGAGAATTATGGCACACCCTGAGTATCATCTTGAGAACAGGCTATTGCTGGATAAGATTGATTATGAAAATGGAACTATTACCATAGATGGGGCGACCTATGAGCTTCGCGATACTAATTTGCCGACGGTTGACCCGGCTGACCCATATGCATTCACTCCTGAGGAGGAGGAAATGCTAGATGGTCTTGAGGCGTCCATTCTTCAGTCTGAGAAGCTTCAGAGACATATTAAGTTCCTCTATAGCCACGGGGCACTTTATACCAAGGCAAACGGCAATTTGCTGTACCATGGGTGCATCCCAATGACGGAGGACGGTGAGTTTGAGGAAGTTGAGGTTAACGGTACAGTGGTTAAGGGCAAGGCTCTCATGGATTACCTTGATGACCAGGTACGTAAGGCATACTTCTCACCTAAGGAATCTGAGGAAATCGGCCGCTCTGGCGACCTGATGTGGTATTTATGGCTGGGTGGTAATTCACCGCTGTTCGGCAAGGACAAGATGACTACCTTCGAGAGATTGTTCATAGCTGACAAGGCTTCACATAAGGAGCATGCAAGGCCGTATTACAAGCTGATTAACTATCGCGAGCCATGCGAAAAGATTATTCGTGAGTTTGGATTAGATCCTCACCGTGCCAAGATTCTTAACGGACATGTGCCTGTTAAAATTAAGGACGGGGAAAGTCCAATCAAGGGCGACGGCCTCTTATATGTAATAGACGGAGGTATATCCAAGGCCTATCAGAAGCAGACTGGTATTGCAGGGTACACATTCATATTCAACTCTCGTTTTATGGCGCTTGCGGAGCATAAGCCATACAGTCCGCTAAAGGAGGACGGAACTCAGGAGTTCTATTCGCCAGTAGTTAAGACTGTTGAGACCTTACCAGAGAGAATGATGATTCTTGACACGGATCAAGGGGTTGAGATGATTCGTCGTGTGGATGACCTGAAGGAACTGGTTGAGGCTTATAGGAAGGGTCTACTAAAGGAAAAGTATTAAAAATCGGGGCTAGAAAGGCTCGCACCGAAATTTTTTGAAAAATTAATGGATGAGATGCGTAATGCATTTCATCCATTTTTCTTCCCCTGGGTGACATGGACATGCCCTGGGGAGTTTTGCAAAATATTACATTTGGATGTCGAAAAATAGCAACAGGATTTTTATAGGGTTAATTTGTGGTAAAATTTGGGGTGTGCCTATTATTGTATAGTTGAAGGGTAATGAGTGTTAGTGGAGAGGAAAGACTGTGTGGAATTTAGTAATTTGTGACGATGAAGAAGTAGCAATAGATGCCATTAGCAAAGAAATTTTGAAGCTGAATTTATCAAGGATTGAGAGCATAGTATCTTTTGCCAACGGTGAAGAGCTTTTGCGGGCAGCTATGAATAATCCGAGAATAGCCGACATTGTACTTTTGGATATTAAGCTGCAGTCGGTTAGCGGAATTGAAATAGCAGAGCGTTTGCTTGAGATTAACCCTAAGACGCAAATCATTTTTATGTCTGGGTATGATGAATATTATCAGGCGATATACAGAGTCGAGCACGCTTATTTTATTCACAAGCCTGTTTCGGAGACCATGCTTGCCAAGGCACTCAATGCCTCAATTAGGAGACTTGATAAGCAGGAGAAGCGAAGCTTTTTTATCTCTAACAAGGGTGGGCAGTATGCTATAGCATATAGTGATATTACCTATTTTGAAAAGGATAAACGTAAGATAATCGCTAGAACTGTAGATGATCAGCAGTATGAGTATTATGGCAAGATGGAGGAAACTCTGAACAGGTTGAACGGAGACTTCTTTAGGTGTCATAATAGCTTCGTCATTAATCTTGCCTATATCAAATCTATGGAGCACGGAACCTTTGTCATGAGTGATGAGAGATGTATTCCAATAAGCAGAACATACATCAAGGAAGCCAAGGAAAAGTTTGCAAGATATATTTGTAAATAGAGTAAGCATATTTGCTCATAGGGTGAAACTGCCCTATTTACAATGGGAAGTATATGTGTATAATTGAAAGTGTGTGAAAGTGTGTGAAGTGTATGAAACCGTGTGAAAGTGTATGAAAATGTATGCGAGTGTATAAAAATGTATGGGAGGCTTGTGTATGGATCCAGAAGTTTTACGTTGGATTATTGTAGTTTTTAATGCAATTAAGGTAACGGTAGTTTTTGCTTTTCTGTATGAACATAGATATAGCAAATTTATTACGCTGCCTATTTTTTTTGCTTGGGAAGGCATTGTGAATATTAATCAGGAGTTTTGCTTCATCCATGGAATTGCACAAGTGATGATCTTCCTGTGGGGTCTGGCTATATATATTTTCTTCGTCAATGGGAAGGCCATTGATACCCTAATAACCTGCCAATGCTATTCGCTGATATTTTCACTTTCGGGAACTGCTGCCATTGCGGGAGTAACCTTTATCTATGGCCAAATCACTGGGACCAAATCAGAGGCATGGCTAAGTGGACCTAATATGAGTGTTGCAGATTTTTGGATATACATATCATGCGTTCTTACGTTCACAATCGTAAGCTATTACATTACTAAGCAATTAGTACCAAAAATCAAGGCAATGTCAAGAAAATTCAAGATACCCGTATTTGCCTACGTTTATGTATTGCCAGCCATAATTACTATCACATCATACTTTGCATATACAACCAAGGAGGAGCAGGCAAGCTCCCACGTAATTATTGCAGGCTATGGGATTTTGATAATTGGAGCCACCATTATGTCAGTAGTAATGATTGTGATAATGATTGGACGCATCAAGACAGAGCAGAGAATACTAAGGGAAGAAATTGCGAAGCAAATGCTGTACTACGAGCAGGTTATAGCTATACAGGAAAACCTTCGTGAAATTAAACATGACCTTGCCAACCTAATGGTGGCAGGTGGGGACAAATACAAGGAGTCAATACTTACTTATTGCAATAGTGTCAAGGCAGAGCTTGATATAGAC
>DATESI010000092.1:0-4113 GCA_035270905.1 Anaerovoracaceae bacterium | reverse complement strand
GGTTTCGTTGGTGCAAAAAACAACGTGGAAGAGGCTTTCTCAACTATGGATGTATATCTAAAGAAGAGATACGACCTAATTCCGAACTTAGTAGAGACAGTTAAGGGCTATGCTAAACACGAGTCAGAAACCTTAGAAAAGGTTGTACAGGCCAGAAACATGGCTCAAGGTGCGACTACAATCGAAGACAAAATCGCAAACGAAAATGCACTAACAGGAACACTTAAGAGCCTGTTTGCAATCGCAGAAAACTATCCTGATTTGAAGGCAAACCAAGGCTTCTTGGATTTGCAAAATCAGTTAAAGCAGGTTGAAGAAGACATCGCAAACTCACGTAAATTCTACAACGCAGTCGTTAAGGAATTCAACAACAAGTGCGAAATGTTCCCAAGCAACATATTGGCAGGAATCTTCCACTTCAGCGAAAAGCCAATGTTTGAGGTTGAAGGCGAAGAAGAAAGACAGAACGTCAAGGTTCAATTCTAAGAATAATTGTACAAAATATATAAGCAAGGAGAAGGGCAGAGTCCAAGGAAATTGGATTTCTGCCCATATTATACAATGAGCAAAACATTTAATTTTAAGAAAATAATTGCCCTGCTGCTTGTCAGCATCATGGCAATTAGTGTGTTTTTCGCCGTAAGTACATCTTTCGTCTCGGCTTATGCTGACTACACCACTGACCGGTTCGACGTAAATGTGGAGGTTCAAGAGGACAACACATATCTCATTACCGAGACAATCATGGTGGACTTCGACGGATATCACCACGGAATATTCAGGAATATCCCAGAGAACTGGGGTAAGATGAGGATTGACAATATTGCCGTATCGGGAGTACCCTTTGATGCATATGAAGAAGACGACAATTATGTAATTCAAATCGGAGATCCCGATGCAACAGTTACAGGCATTCAAAAGTACACAATCAAATATCGCATGAGAATATTTGATGACAAAGATACAGCGGGCGACTTCTTTTATCTTGATGTGCTTCCAACCTTTTGGGAGACACCAATCAAAGCATCCAAGATAAGTGTTAACATGCCTAAGAATATTGACTGGGACAAGGTTAGTGTTTACGCAGGAAAATACGGCAGTGCCAACACAGTGGGTGATAGCACTATGGACGGTGATGATGTTTCATATAACGTAAACGAATCCCTCAATAGACTTACCATCACAGGTAGAGATTTGGATAAGGGCGTTGGAATTACAGTTAGGACAGACTTGCCTGAGGGCTACTGGGTTAACCCTATGAACAATAACTGGGCCAAGCTTCCGCTGATACTGATTCTTATAATTGTGCCGGTACTATGCCTGCTTCTATGGATCAAATTCGGACGTGACCCGAAGATTGTCAAGACCGTAGAGTTCTATCCACCGGAGGGGATTACCCCTGCAGAGCTGGGATATATCATCGACGGAGTGATTGACGACAAAGACATAGTTTCACTGATAGTTTACTTCGCGTCTAAGAAGTACCTATCAATAAAAGAATACAAGAAAAACAAATTCGAGCTTACCAAGCTTTGTGATATTGACCAAAAGGAGAAGAGCTTTGCCAAGACACTCTTCCAAGGTCTTTTTGCCAAGGGTGACAGCGTAGTGCTGGATAATCTTGACGAGGACTTTGGAAATACATTCCTGACTGCAAGAGAGTTACTATCGCATCACTTCCACTATAACAAAGCCAACAGAATTTTTTCGTCAGCATCAAAGGTCGCGCGAATTATTGGCTGTTTTTTGATGATATTCCCTGTAGCAGGAGGTGTACTTCTTAGTGCCCTTTATGGACTAAGCTATGGATATATCTTCGCAGTATTTCCAGCATTAATATTCATGCTGGCAGGTATGACAATGCTTATGATAACCGTTGACAAAAAAGATTCAATGAAGAAAAGAACCCGAACCATTGTGACAATACTGGGTATGGTCTTCTGCGTAGTCACTGTGCTTTTGGCAGCGGGCATTACAGGTATAATGCTTGGAAGCGTTATTACAGCCATCGGTGTTGTAGTCTCCTGCTGCGTATCATTCTTCTTCACTGCTATGATGCAGGCAAGGACTAAGAGAGGCGCAGAGCTTCAGGGCAAAATCCTTGGCTTCAAGGATTTTATTCGCAAGGCAGAGCTTGAGAAGCTGAAGCTTTTGGTAGAAGAAGACCCCGAATATTTTTACAACGTACTGCCATACGCATATGTTATGGGACTTTCGGACAAATGGGCCAAGAACTTCGAGGATATTCCAATGTCCGCACCTGAGTGGTACGGCGGATTTAACGGAAACCAAATGTTCAATGTTATACTTTTCTCTAACATGATGAACAGCTGTGCTTCCAATTTCTCAAGCAATATAAGCTTCGATGCAGGTGATACCGGTCTTGGAGGCGGAGGCGGCTTCGGCGGAGGCGGCGGAGGATTCTCAGGCGGCGGCTTTGGCGGCGGCGGAGGCGGCGCATGGTAGGCGGTGCCAAAATCCTAATAGCTGAGGACGATAAGGATATCCGCGAACTCCTTAAGCTATATTTGGTAAGCGAGGGGTATGAGGTTATCTGCGCAGAAAACGGAGAAATTGCCCTAGCCATGGCGGAGAAAGAACGACCTGATATTGCAATCCTCGACATTATGATGCCCAAGACTGACGGCCTTGAAGTTGTCAGGCTTTTGAGAGAAAGAGCATAAGATATTCCTATACTCATTGCTTCTGCAAGAGGTCAGGACGGCGACAAAATACTGGGACTCAACATGGGTGCCGACGATTATATCAGCAAGCCCTTCAATCCCCTTGAGGTTGTGGCAAGAGTAAAGGCACTTCTAAGGAGGACCGGAAACCGTGATGCCAAAAAATCACCTGCGGAGATTTGGAAGTGGATACAGAAGGATATGTACTTATCAAACGAGGTGAGCAGATATATCTAACACCTACCGAATACAAGATTTTAATTAAGCTGATGGGAAACCCGGGACGAATATTTACCAAGGTTCAGCTATACGAATCAATTAACGGTGAATACTTTGAAAACGACGATAACACCATGATGGTACATATATCGAGACTAAGAGACAAGATTGAAGACGATCCTAAGAATCCCAGGTATATTACTACAGTAAGAGGGGTGGGATACAAGTTTGAAAAAAAATAAACTTAACGGAAGCTTGTTCATACTCCTGGCTAGATACTTCGTGCTTTTTTCTATTGTAATCTTTGCTATTGCACTGGGAGTCTACGCAATGTGGAGCATGTATTATGAGACCCAGTATCAAATTGCAGATATTAATGGGTTAATGAACAGCAAGGGCCTTGCCAATGGCAATTATGAAAAGGTTAAGACCAAATCATACCTAGGCTCTGATGGCGACTTTGCAATTTTAGATAAAGATGGCAAGGTTATATACAAATCAGGACCTTCCATCAAGACGGATTATACACAAGATGAGATGGGATATATAGTGGAATACGATGCCATCAGCTATATCCAAAATGTGGATTACCATGACGACAACGGGGAACGCAGATATTTGATTCTTCAGGTTACACCTGATGGTGCCAATGAACAGGGCGTCAATGTTGAGGACGTAGTTATAATCCTTGACGAGAATCTTAATGTAATTTCCGGAAGTCTCAAGAATGGTAAATCACATTTGACCCCAAGAGAGTTTGAGATTATTAAGGGCGAGTACCCTGAGAAGTACGATTTATATAAATATGCCTTCGTGGATAAGAGCGGCAAAAAACTGACACTTTTATTTCAAACCAAGAAATGGGACGAGGAGTTCTTTAGCGATACATCAAGTACAGCAGATAGAATATTCCTGTTACTTATTCCGTTATATCTTTTGGCAGTAGGTGCATTCATCAAACTATTGAGACGCAAAATTAAGAAACCTCTCAACAGATTGGATGAGGCTATATCCGGTCTGGCAAGAGGTGAGGAAACCAGAGTGGGAGACTGCGGCGGACCTTGGGAGATAAGAGAAATCGGAGAAAGCTTCGACAAGCTTGCAGACAGGCTTGCAGAGAGCGAGGCCCAAAGGAAGAAGCTTGATATGCAGAGACAAAAGCTTATCGCTGATATTTCACATGACCTGAAGACACCAATCACCGTTATAG